>CAYXHO010000013.1:8407-9009 GCA_964465215.1 uncultured Candidatus Saccharibacteria bacterium
TCAAAGCGGTGCGTGAGTTTAGCGGCATGGCTCACCGACTCGAATTTGTACGTGAAGCCAACAATATCCGCTTCTTCAATGACTCCTTTGCCGCAACGCCACAAGCTGCTATGGCAGCCATAGATGCCATTCCTGGAGCCAAAGTGCTGATCGCCGGAGGTGTAGACCGCGGGCTCGACCTCGGCCCTCTAGCCGACGCAATTGCTCGTAGCGATAACAATGTTGCACACGTATTACTTATTGGCCAAACCGCTCCTAAGCTAGCTAATCTGCTCAATCAACGAGGTTACTTGCACTTTGAAATGCTCAGTAATCGCAGTATGCCCGACATAGTTAGTGCAGCCGTTCAAGCAGCCTTGCCAGGACAATCAGTTGTTTTGTCGCCCGGGTGTGCCAGCTTTGACATGTTCAAAAACTTCGAAGACCGTGGATTACAATTTAAAGCTGAGGTAGATAGCTTGTGAGCCGCACTTTCACCAACTTCGTTTTTTCTGGCTACCACTTTGACGAAAATGCTCAAACTCTGACCCTGCGTTACGCTTTTGACGACCAACTGCACTTTAGCGAAACGTATCGTTTCAATTTTCCCTTTGTTACTCATG
>CAYXHO010000013.1:9019-13998 GCA_964465215.1 uncultured Candidatus Saccharibacteria bacterium
TGGAGCAAGCCATCCAAAACCTGTTTTTCATGGCTGGAGTTTCGTACTACAAAGCCTATCCCAGTGAACATATCCGCATCGACCATGGTCGCCTCGACAAACCAGGTGCCGCCTTTATTGCCGAAGTTTACCAAAAAGGCCTTGGTGAATACTTTTACTTAAACAAGCTCGACCCACAATCTGACATTCCCTTCACAGCTAATGCACCCACACTCACGCCGCATGCAGTGAATAATAAGGGTGCCATTATCGGCCTAGGTGGAGGAAAAGATTCTTTGCTTAGTGTCGAACTATTACGCGACCAACCAAGGATTGTCACTTGGAGCCTGGACCACCGCGACCAAATGGAACCGCTCGTTAAACGAGTAGGCTTACCGCACCTTTGGGTAGAACGCACCATTGACCCTCTACTTCTCGAACTCAACGCCCAAGATGCCCTAAATGGCCACGTGCCTATTTCAGCTATCTTTAGCTGTGTTGGTACCATTGTCTGTATTCTGGCTGGTTACCGTGACAACATCGTCTCTAATGAATACTCCACCAACGAACCCACCCTCACCTATGACGGAGTTGAAATAAATCATCAATACTCAAAATCTTCAGCTTATGAAGAAGCTTACCAACAGTACCTACAACACTGTTTTGGTGAAAGCCTCCGCTATTACTCATTCTTGCGTCCGCTCAGTGAGGTGCACATTGCCAAGCTATTTGCCGAACGAGCTTTTGACAAATACAAAGACGTCTTCAGCTCTTGCAACCGCGCCTATGTGCACAGTAGCTCCAGCATGAGTTGGTGTGGTGTGTGCAGTAAATGCGCCTTTGTGTTCTTGGCTCTGACGCCATTTGTGCCTCGATTAGAACTAGAAAAACTGTGGCACAAAAACCTACTGCTTGACCCAACGCTGGTAACGACCTATGAAAACTTACTGGGCATTAGCGGAGAAAAACCGCTCGACTGTGTTGGAGAAATCAAAGAGTCACGCACTGCTATGCTCATGGCCCAAGAGCAATACCCTGGCCTGGCCTATGAGTTCGACGTCCCGACAGACTATAACTATCTCACTCTAGCACCGCATGCTATGCCCAAAGAAATGTACGACATTTTGAAATCTGCAATTACGAAAAATAAATAACCGTACTATTTGTTGGATCGTACTACATGAAATACTAAGCTTATAAATAAGGCTATTCCAAAATACAAAAGCAGTCCGGTGGGCAAAAATCGTATACTCCCTGAGTAGCCTCCTCCAGCTAGTGCTTGGCGACTCAATTCATACAATTCGAATACAGCAATTTTGCCTATTTCTGTGCCTGTTGTTGCCGAAAGCTTTGAAGCAGTCATTAGCAAATGCACTGCCAAAATAATCGCAGCTATACACTGACTCATAAAAAGTGTTTGTATTAATTGTTTTGGTTGACGTTCAAGTACCGCCATATCGTTTCCTCCTTAATGATTCAATTACCAAACTTCCAATACATAAAACAAGTAACAATCCTAAACATTGCGGTATTGATATTCCACCTACTTCATATCGAAACGATAGAAATTTAGGCAACCCAATAACTATGGCACTGGAAGCAAGGGCTGCGAAGAATTGACTGCCCATTTCGTCGTTTTGAGGGACAAAGATACTTCCGGCTATCATACCTGCGCAAGCGCCAAAGACTTGATATACTAAATAACTTATTACAAAAAAAGAAGTTACTTGCGGACTATTTTGCAGTGCTAGTAAAAGAGGTAACCCTATGAGTAGGGCACTGGTTAATCCAACTCCAAATTCACCAAATATTACTGAACGTATACCACGAAGTGTAACTGCCTCAGGTGGCAGTACACGACGCATAAGACCACGTAGTTCACAACAAAATGTAGCAACTAGTGTTGCTGAAATAAGCATATAGGGGTACGGATTTTCGATAGTTAGTTTGCGAAGGGTCATAGTGCCAGCCAAAATTATACTTAAACTAAATATTATGAAAAAAGATGTTCGAGTTCGATTATTTCGCCAAATTTTTACTAACATCCACCAGCTTGTCGGCACCTTTTCTGGAATCACAGCAGGATGCTGCTTTGATTCTTGAATATGTACACCATACGCTTTTCGCTTTGCCATTCGCACATAACCATACACTGGCCAAAGAACTACTATCTGTGCAACATATGGAATGTAGTTAGTGATCATTTCTGATTGCGATATATACACCATTTGCAGGAGTCGCATGCTTACAATAATGATTGTGATAAATAAAAGTATCGTTCGAACAATCTGCCGATCAAAATAAATGCTTACACCCAGGCCGGCACTGAGCCCTAAACACCAACTTAACTGTAGCGCCAGCCACGAAAGCTGCATTGCTGAAGCGATCTGACCAATAATTGCACTTCCCAGACAGAATAATATGCTGACTGTTATTAACCCAGGTAGTACTTCTGCAATAATCCGCTCACTTCGCCGCAAAGGAAGCAACCAAAACACACCTCGCGCTCCGGTCCCTACTTGAGTCGCTCGCTGCCCACGAGACAATTGCAATAATCCGCAAATGACAAATCCAATTAACGCAACTAGTACGATCATTATGCGCAGCGGTACATCGGTAGGCAGCTGATACCCAATTAAGGACTTAGCTAAAATATGGCTTACCGTGGCTGCAATTGCACACGCTATCGTCACTCGAAACAATGCCACACTAACCGGCTTTGCACTATTCTTAGCAAAGTTACCAGCCATTACTACTTGGATAATGCTAACGAGCCGCATGATCGTATAACTCCATGAACCGGGCTTCTATACTGCCGGCCTGTTTAACAATATTCTGAGTGTAGTCATTCAAAATAACGACACCGCGGCGTATCATAATAACCTCATGAGCAAATCGTTCAGCCCACCATAGATCATGGGTAGCTGCAATGACCGCCGCGCCTGCCATGCTGCGATGAGCGAGTAACCGCTCGGCGCGGTGAATAGCAATTGGATCCAAACCATTCCGTAATTCATCGACAATAATAAAGTGAGGATCATGAAGCAAAGCTGCAATTATCTGCACTTTCTTTTTATTGCCGTGACTTAGACTTCCAAGTTGCTGATCAAAGCTAGTAAACAATAATTGCTCGGCAAGATGCTCAGTTCGGTGTTTCATAAGTCGTTTATTAGGTGCTTCATCTTGCACCTGTGCTAAGAGGTCAAAATATTCACGAGCAGTAAGCTCTGGAATAATCCACCCATCATCATCGGGTATATAGCCTACAGCTCGTTTCACGGCAGGATCATCTAAGTGTGCGTCTCGACTACATATTTGTACCATTCCACTTCGTTTTGGAAGTAAACCTACTAAGCTTTCCATAAGAGTTGTTTTACCACTACCATTTGCGCCGACAATACATGTCACAGTCCCTGGAGCAATACGTAGATATGGAATATAGAGTTCAAAGTCTCGGCTTCGCCGTACGCGTAACTCATCTATCGTCAAAAGAATACGACGTCTTTTACGCATACCGTTTCTTCCATGTGTTTATAATCACCCTGCCATCGCCATACACCGGTAACCAACTACATGCTTGGAAGATAGCTATACAAAAAAAGAGAAATAAAATATTTGTTGAAACATTAAGTATTACCAGCAACCCACAAACTATTAACACTACTGTCAAACCTAACATTGGCCCAAGTATTGCTGATAGTCGATCTTGGCTTATAGGCAAGGTTGCATGCAGCACGCCAACTCGAAGTCCACGACGCACAAAACATGCTGGACCATACCGTCTTGCCACCTTCCAATGTACCCACTCGTGAGCTATCGTCGATGCAACTAATACCATCAACCAAAGGATTACAAATCCAAGCAAACTAACACTCGACATTGCGCCAAAAATTATCATGCTACAAATAACAGCTACCAAAATAACCAGCGGAATACTCGACCTGATAACTACCATAACCAGCCCACTCCATGTCCCCGGATATCGTGATGCTAATCGCAATGGAACTATACCAAAACGATAAATGGCAAACCAATGCATAGCCGCAAGCACATGTTTAAAAAAAGCTCTTTTTCTGTTGAGCGCAGCAATACGATTGAGGCTTAACAATATGCCAACAGCTCGATTTTTCCCAACATTATGCATTCGACATATATCGAGCCAATTTTTTAATGTCACTCCAGAGCACAAATACTGCAGCAAGACTGGTGCCGGTTCGCGCATTCGATGACGCGCACCTGTAACTTCGTCACATAGCAATGTAGCTTCTACATGTATATTTGATGTGAGTGTAAGATAGTCGTCGCCATCAAGTAAGCCAAGACTCTCACGATAACAACGCATTACATTACCTACACGTAAAGGTAGCTTTCATGTGTATCCAATCCATGGCAACACTTTTTGCGCCCTTCCAGCCACACAATATTATTGCCGCCACTACACTAGATCCCAACATGATGACCCACGCCAGTGCCACTACCATTACAGCCGCTTCTTTAGGTTCGTATAGTTCATTATCTGAAATTACTAATAACTCGTTCATTTCACCTCCTTGCCTACTTGGGTTTACCATACCTGATTGCTAGCAAGCGGCCGCCTGCTAGCCCCGAGATATGTGAATGTACGTACACGGATCCATGTACATGCTCATTCATAACGGTATGAATATTTCTGGTCAAAGATTTTCTTGCCTAAATTATAAATGTTTTGGTTAATCAAAATGTTTCAAAAAGATATGTTATTGTTGTGAAAAAGATATTAATGTTAGTCAAAATTACACCAAATGAAATGGTACAGTATAGTCTATGCAAACAATTCAAAATATCAGCATCATTGGCCGTGGTGACTTTGGCCAGCTCGTCGCCAGACTTATTCCAGACGGTATAGCCCACAAAAATTATGGCAGCAAAGATACGCTTGAGTCTCTGGATGTTATTGCCAAAAGTGCCGTTATTATTTTGTCTATCCCGTTACAAGCCTACGACGAGCTATTACCTAAACT
>CAYXHO010000014.1:0-13922 GCA_964465215.1 uncultured Candidatus Saccharibacteria bacterium
ACGTCATTCAACACGAAGTCGATCACCTCAATGGCATCATCTTTCTCGACAAAGTTAAGGACACCCAAACCTTTATGACATTTCGCGAATACAAAAAGATGCGTAAGAAAACAAAACCGTAAGCAATTTGATTTTTATGCGTTTTATTATATTATCTTTTCATGATTGAAGCTGTAGCCTTTGACTTTGATGGCGTTCTGGTTGGTATAGATACACACCGACAAACACGTATGCAAGCATTTTCAGAATTTGCAGAAGAGACGGGTGATGAACGATTTTTTGCAAGCGATGATCTGCATTCTGCAGCGCACCGGCATGGCACGCATCCGCTTGCCATTATAGGTTGGGTCCTACAACAACAAGGGCTAGTGCCTTCACATATCGATCCTCAATTGCATGAACTTACTCACCGTGTAGTCGAGCGAAAGCACGCTCTCTACCTTGACCGCGTTCAACATGGGCTTGATGCATTAGAGGGTGCAGTAGACGCCATTCGATGGGCTTCTGAATTAGTTGGAAAAGAACGTGTCGCCATAGTAACTACTGCGAGCAGAGAAGAAGTTATTCCATTCATTGCTCGATACGAACTACAAAATGCAATAGGCCATTTGGTCGCCAAACAGGATGTACAAGGAAAACCAAAACCACACCCTGAAGCTTACTTACTTGCTGCTAAAAGAATGGATGTCGATCCACGTCGATCGATAGCTATTGAGGATAGTGTACAAGGCTTAAAAGCAGCTCGACTGGCAGGATTTTTAACAATCGGGATTACCACCACGCATTCAGCTGAACAACTCGATGGAGAGGCGCATATTGTCATAGATCAATTAAGCGAGCTGCCCGTACTAACCATTTAAATTAACATGCAAACACCTAATTTTACGGAAGTTCGTGGAGAAGTTGCTCGGCTCGCTGCAGCAGAAGATGTTTCCGGTGCTGTCTGGGAATATATTGGAGATCCAAAGACCGCTCCTCACCGAGCGCTGAAAATAGGGCAGTATGCCCTGTTGGTTCAACCCGTTACTGACGGGCTTCGTGCATTTTTGGATGACGATTGGCCAATTGGAAAAGTTTCAACCCCCAATGAGCTTATACGCGAATTTCAAGTAAGAATTTCAAATACGTTCGATCGAATTCTTCCTTTGTCGCCAAACTTTTCATTAATCCAGATCATACATAATGCCCGCTACATGCAGCACGCCTATGGCGCAGCGCGGTTTAGATTTAATGAAACTTTCCAAGCAGCCATCAGCTTTTCTGCAGCGACAATGTATGAAGCGGCTTGTGCTAATGCAGCAACTATAATGGCCGAGGATCCAACACTCACCGACCCATTAGATATTTATGGCGCTATCATTCAGTCTGTGCAGTTACCATTAGCCGAAACCAGGCTCCATTTTGACTTTCTCGTAGGTCACATTGCGGCAAAAGTAAGGGACGCCACCAATGAAAGCAATCCAGAATCGCTATATTACGATAGGGAAAACCGTGTAGCTAAACTTGCCCGTCCTCTTCCCGCTTGGACAGAGCAACCCACATTACCCATGCGCGGCAGTTCAGTCGTCGATCCACGCATAGGCTGTCCAGTGTCATTTGCGCCAGATCTTGTCATTGATTATTACCAAAGAGTGGCCCAGGAACAATGTATTCAAGGTATTTGGGACCCTATCATAAGACCCCGAATGACCTTTAACGGGATCATGTAAGGCCTTCATCGATTGCATTATTTAACAGTGGCAAGATAAAAGCATAAGGATTACAATAGGGTCATTATGCAGACATACAAAAAAGCTCAGTTACAAAAACGTAATCAATCAGGAATAGGCCATCTACTGATTCTGGTCGTCGTTGCCGTGATTGCAGTCGTCGGACTGGTCGGCTGGAATATTGCCAAACAAAAAGATAAGCAAAACGGGAAATTTGATGGTGATGGTGGGAACGCACAGTCTAGTGCAGATAGTGAGAATGAAGCCGAACTCACTATTCAAAACTTTGGACTTGCAAGTATCTTGGAAGCAACCAACTTTACCAAGCAAGCGACCCAAGACTATGCCCAGTCGGGCATGAAGGGCTTGTATGTGTTTGGCGATAAGCTCCCGGGTGACCGCCTGAATCCAAACTTTGAGTTTTCATCCATAAATGCCGATGTAAAAGTAATCTCAGCCATCGACGGAGTAGTGGGCTTTATCAAACAACAGTCCGATTCCAAAGATTATGAAGTATTCCTGCAACCACAAGAAAATTCTATCTGGCAAGTTGGGTACGACCACATTACCAATCTGAAAGTCAGTAAAGGTCAAGCGGTGAAAGCAGGGGATGTTATCGGTAATGCAGCCGTCCAAAATAACGGACTCAACCGCTTCGAGTTTCAGGTGAACAAACAAAGTGGCAGTGATGGACTACACATCTGCCCGAGCACCTTGCTAGCCAGCGGCGTCAAAGACAAGGTCCTCGCTGACCTCAAGGCCACACAAGAAAAGTGGCAAACCTTCTCCGGCCTCAGCTTGTACGACATTGCTGGTCAATCACCCATTGGCTGTCTCCAAAAAACGCTGACCCCGGATCAAGCCCAAGGCACACCCGAACAGTAACGCTCCATATTAGCCGATAGTGGCTAAACGTCGTATAATCCTATTCACTAGTCTTAGGAGAATATCATGGCAGCACCCGAAGTACGGCTCGACACCCCTGAACATATTTCACAGGTTTACGAATACTACCGTACACCGCCAGACCGCGAACGCACCTTACGTGCTTATGAACGCATGAATAGACTCTGGGTACCTCGACAATCCTGGGAAGATGGCGCCATGGAAGCTGTTCGAGAAATAGCTGAGGGCGACGATCTCCTGACAGTCATCAAACCTCATGACTCCAACCATAATCCATTCCAAGATGCTGCGGCCGGATTCCAAATCACCGTGCTCCACGATATCATTGCGAGTTCAGGTTTTCATATAATTGCAAAAGAAAACTGGTACAAATATCGATTGATTCGTGAATTATTTGATGATGCAAATGCAATACCAGCTAGTCGGAACAAAGATAACTACCTTCGCCGAGTCGCCGCCAAAGAACTTATAAAAACTTGCATACACCGCATGGTTGAATACGGTGAGCATGCTTGGAATTATCCAACTGGACACCGTAATAAAACCAATCCCGAGATAGTACCAGATGAATTACGACCGGGTATTTTTGAAATCGTACGAGCCGTCGAAGCAGCAGGACGGAAAATATATATGCTACCAGCTGGTGGCTGGTCGGGGGATAGCCGCCTGCGGCGATGGACGGCTGGCGGATTCCGCCCAACCGTAGCCTTCGGAATGCCTTTTGAAGTGCCCAAGACTGACGAAGAACTATCGCGCGACATGCTAAAGGGCATGCAAGCGCAGCTGAACATTGCCCGAGACCAATTCTAAAAACTCTATACTGCTTACTTCAGGAAACCATCAGCATATTGCTATACTGTAAGTAACAGGAGAAGATATGAATCAAGGAACACCACGCAGTACTGTTATTGCCGGAATTATTGCCTTTGTCATCATTGCCGGCGTAGTTGGCGGAACGATTATTTTCAAAAAGGAAAGTGCCGAGCACGAAGAAATGCCTAGTGGCACAAGCATTACCCAAAGCACAGACAATACATCAACCACTGCCGTGTACAAAGATGGCACCTACACCGCGGCTGGTGACTACCAGACACAAGAAAGCATCGCATCTATAACGGTGACTATTACCATTTCAGGCGGCACCGTAACTGATAGCTCGGTCGCAGGCACTGCGAGGTCTCGCGAGTCAAAAGCCTACATTGCCGACTTTATTGCCGAGTACAAAGACTTTGTCGAGGGCAAGCAGCTTGGTAGCCTCCAGGTGTCGCGCATTGCAGGAGCTTCACTGACCAGTCGCGGTTTTAATGAGGCCCTCAATGCCATCCGCAGCCAAGCCCAAAGCTAAGTCGCGCATTCAATTTGATTTTGAAGCCATAGGCACCGTCTGGCACATCGAGTGCCAGGCTTCCGCGGAGCAAGCGTCCGAGTTGTCCCGCCATATAACTGCACGTATCGAGCAGTTTGATAAGCACTATTCCCGCTTTCGCTCCGATTCGTGGGTGACTCGTGCTGGCAGTCATCCCGGTACGCACAAAGCCCCTGCCGACTTTGGTCCGCTGTTCAAGTCGTACCAGACAATGTATGCAGCAACCAACGGCGCGGTGACGCCACTGATCGGCGACGCGCTGGAAAGAGCAGGGTATGACCGCATCTACAGCCTGAAGCCGAAAAAACTCCGGCAGATCCCAGCGTTACCAGAAACACTGGAATTCAAGGACAATACTTTACATGTTAAGTATCCATGCGTGATTGATTTTGGGGCCGCTGGCAAAGGATATTTGGTTGATATTGTCTGTGAACTGCTTCAAGATTATGGTGTTACGGAGTTCGTGGTAGACGCCGGGGGAGATATTCGCTGTCAATCCCCTACCCCCACCCCTGTTGGCCTCGAGAACCCTGACGAACCCACCTCTGTTATCGGCGTGGTGCCGTTACATAACCGCAGTATCTGCGCTTCGGCTGGTCACCGCCGTTCTTGGGGGACGGGAAAGCAGCAATTTCACCACATTATCAATCCTCAGAGCTTAAAAAGTGAAGATTCCGTTAAAGCTACCTGGGCCATTGCCAATACCGCATTGCTCGCCGACGGGCTGGCCACTTGCCTGTTCTTTACAGATCCGGATAGCCTGCAAAAGCAATTCGATTTTGAATATGTTTGCCTGATGGCGGATAATAGCGTACAGGTATCATCAAAATTAAAGCAGTTCGTACATACACCATGAAACAACTTGCCCACAACCTTATAAAACACATAGACGATCTTATTAATCGAATTACCATGTACCGCTTGTTGCTGTGGGGTCTGCGTATTCTGTTTGGTATAAGCTGGCTATTTAGCAGTGTCGACGTCTTGCCTTTTGGGCCCATTCGCCCGTTGGTGAGTATTTCAATTCTCATTGCCGTATGCCTGGGTACAAACTGGGTACTGTCACGTGCCTACAAAACCGTTAGCAACAGCGAGTCCAGTAACATTACAGCTTTGTTGCTGTACTTTATTTTTAAACCGCCAGAAACGGTACGTGAAGGCGCTGTACTTGCCCTAGCTGGATTATTAGCTATTGCCTCAAAATATATATTCACCCGCGGTAAACGCCACATCTTTAACCCGGCAGCCTTTGGAGCTGCTTTTTTAAGTATCACTGGTTTGTATTATTCACGCTGGTGGATTGGTAGCGGCACCATGTTTATACTAATGCTCATCTTTGGTCTGCTGGTGGTGCGTAAGATTCACCGCTTCCCTATGGTGCTCAGTTTTATTAGCGTTGCGCTGCTTCTATACATTATTCGCGGTGACACCCATGTGCTCGAAAGTGTTCGCCTTAGCCTGGTATCCTTCCCGCTGATCTTTTTTGCCAGCCTGATGCTAACAGAACCAATCACCACCCCGCCCCGCCGCTACCAACAAATTGTCTATGGTGTATTTGTCGGTATTTTAGTAAGTTCAGGAGTACGCATTCCTGGCCTCACCATGACTCCCGAACTTGCCCTGCTTATTGGCAACGTCTTGGTACTCCTGGCGTTCCCACGAATACTACAAGAACTTAAGCTGGAATCTATCGAGGAGATCGGGCGCACTATATATGAATACCGCTTCAAGCCATTGCAGCCCCTCGTCTACCTTCCCGGACAGTATGTTGAACTTACCCTGCCCCTCGACAAAAATGATGCACTTGGCAATCGCCGCAGTTTTACCATTGCTTCTTCGCCAACCGAAGACGATATCCGCTTTGGCGTCAAACATAACACAGCAAAAAGTAGCGCCTTTAAGCAGCATCTTCTCAACCTCCCTGAGGGTTCAATTGTTACGGCTAATAATCTTGCTGGCGACTTTTTGCTACCACACGCCGACACCGAACGGTTGGTGTTTATCGCTGGCGGTATTGGCATTACGCCATTTCGAAGTCATCTTAAATACCTTATCGATGAACGCAAAAGCCGCACTATAACCCTGTTCTACGCCGTTTCTGACCCAAAGCAGATTGTCTATAAAGACATACTCGAGGAGGCAAAAGAATTTGGCTTGAAAGTGGTCTACGTACTCACCCCTCCTGCGGGCGAAGAAGTACCCAAAAGCTGGAAGGGTGAAGTTGGCGTGCTTACTTCTGACATGATCAAAAAGCATGTCCTCGATTACGACCGCCGAGTATATTACATATCTGGCCCAAGTGGCATGGTACAAGCCAACAAAAAACTTTTGCGAGACATAGGTGTAGCCCGTGACCAAATACGCACCGACTACTTCTCGGGCTACTAGTTGGACATTGCGTCTGTCGGTACCGTTGGGCTAGCTTGACCCTCTCTCGAACAGGATATCATAACCAAAGTAACTTCAACGTTTGGATCAACAATATCGCCCGGATCACGGACTGCCACAGCATCCGGAACATGTGCCGCAATATAGTCATCTACCTCTTCTTCGCTAACTTCTTTTTGTAAAATCCCTATGCGGACAATGGCATTTCTAGTACTAATTTCCCGAAAAAACTGTTTACCTTCTGGGGTAGAATCTGGGCCAAAGCCCTTGGTAATTTCACAGCTACTTTCTACGACATACATAATACCGTCTTTCGGACCAGCTTCTGGTAAACGATATGAATAATACATAGTCATACAGGCGCCAACCACTGCGCCGGCACTGCCATAAAACATTTTTTTTAAGTCTATTTTAATATGTTTAGCTGCAGGAGATTCATCGACAGTATGCTCGATGGCGTTTTCTGGATTGATATTTGACATCTATGTATAATACCATGGTAATGTAATTTTGCAATAGTAAGACAAGGCTATGGCTGACAGTAGGCGATATCTGCGCCGGGCGGTACAGCACCGCCGACACTAAATAGTTTTGGTGCGCCGCATATTTCTTGATGCAGTTGCTGGCCGTTGACCTTCCAAATGTTGTTGTACCTGAGCGTATACCAACCCTTGTAAAGATACGAGTTACTTTGATTTTGTGACACACGAGTTGGCTTAACGAGCGCTTTAGTTGAAGCTCCAACTGGCACAGGGAATATACCCTCAACACAGTCTGCCCCGTCAATACTATTGCACTCAGCCACCCATTTATCTAATATTGTGCGGTTCCATCCACCGAACCAGTCACCATGCGAAGTGGCACCATTCTTTGCAGTCACTGCCACTTTATTGGTCCATAAACTAAAGTCCATCGTTGGCCAGCGATAATACGTTGTGTCTTTAATTTGGCCATTTGCCGGGTTAATATCCGAGGATAAATACCACTTGGAAGTATCCTCACCTGGATAAATGGGGTAGCTGATCTTGTATTCAATCATAGGAATTTTGTATTTATGCGTGCTCGGACAAGTCGCCATGGTCCAGGCTTTAGAAATATTCCATGCCGTATCATTCTTGATAGTAGTGTAGTTGCGGTTGGCCATGTCGGTAGAATTATTGGTGCAGTATTGAAATACTACATGCTGCTGCAGTGTTTTGGCCGGAATATCATCGGTCGATGCCGGTGCAGGGCATTTTCTTATCTGCGTACTATTTAAATTACGCGTTTCATAATCTCCACCATTGTGGGCACCATTGTCCCAAACTATGCCACAGGTCCAAGTGTCGGTAGCTCCTAGCTCTTCGTTATTTGTACCCAGAGTCGTTACCCTGTTAGCGGTTGGGCATTGGTTATCAAAAAAGATTTGTTCCCAGGTTAAGTTTGTAGCGGTACAGCTATTAAAGTTATTAATCATTTGAAGACCAGGCGGAAATGCAACAGGCTTAATGTACTGCAGACCGTTGTTCCCTGGTGCCCAAAACTCTGTGTTGGTACTGGTGATGCTATATGACTTGTAATAAATCATAATCTTGATTGGTTTTCTTGGGTTGCCGTCTTGGTCTATAAGCGCCGGCACCCAATATGCCGTTCTGTTTAACTCTTGACCATTACAGGTACTGTTGCCAGAATTGAGTAAGCTATTGTAAGTACTGTACGCATTGGTATGAGTGTTACCAAAAATCATATGTAAATGCGCTTTTTTTGGCTGGCCAGGATATAAGATGGGATCGTCGTAAGCATAATGCGAAAAATCACACTCTGCTCTAAATTCTCCAAAACCTTCGCCCGGGGTTACACTTGGATTCGTACTGCTATTTCCATAATCTCCGTTATATGCACTGCTATATAAACTTGCGTCTGATTCTAACCCGCTAGAAGACCTATTAACATAGGCAGATTTGTCATTTAACTTATTGCGCGAAGTAGCAGCCAATAATGTCGCCAGGTGAGCATCCTGGTTAACAGCTGCTCCGAACTTAACGTAGCCGCCAGCACTCGTCGAACCATCGGCAATTTTGCTCATATTGCCACCCACCGTCTGCGATTCTGGCTGCAAAGAAATAGTTGTTCCTGCAGCTTGGCTAATAAGCAGCGTCACCAGGCCTGCAAAAACGAGTGCCGTCAAAATCCACACCTGCCGCACCGATTGCGATCGAGTCTGAAAGACTCTTCGTATTCTTTTAACTATACCTGCCGTTGATATCTTCATAAATTCTTATGTATATAATACCCTGGATTTTACGGTAAAACTACTCTATCCCCTTTACTGGTTGCGTCTGAGCAAGAAGTTAAACCAATTCTCAAAATTCTTTTGCCATTGTGGGCGACTATCTGCGTCAGTACGAACTTCGGCTTGGGCGGGAATGCTCACCGTATGAGCCAAAGCAACACTCTTGGGTACTATATACAGCGTTTCGCCTGATGCGGCTTTTCCAAACTGTCGCCGAGCGGCAAGCTCCAAGAATACATCCGTCTTATAGTACTCATTACGAAGCTTCTGATTGGAATTCTCCAGCTTCTTTACGCTGTTTTCTTGCTGCAGCGCCGAGATCTGCTTCTGGAGTTGGTAATTAGTTTCGATAGACTTAATGCCACTCCAGGTTACCAGCAGAGCGATGACACCAAAACCCACTAATCCTAAAAACCTCGTGTCAGTCCACAGCTCAGTGGGAAAATTCTTAACATAAGCTTTGATGCGCTCTATCACCCACCCATTATAGCAAGCCGCTTACGTTCAGTCGCCCCACACAACCACTTCTGTTGCCCGCTTTCATCTGGTATAATCACCTCTGTATCCACGGGGGTGTAGCTCAGTGGTTAGAGCAGAGGACTCATAATCCTTTGGTCGTTGGTTCAAGTCCAACCACCCCCACCAGTTTGAAGGCCCACCAAATGGTGGGTATTTTAAATTGGTCATGGTAAGACTTCGACCGGCGACCGTGGATTTTGCATCGCAAAAGACACATGGTCGTTGGATCGTCGCTAAGCCCACGCGCACGAGCCTGCTCGGAGCATGGGTGCAAGCGTGTGGCCAGTCCAAACACACCCACCACCAAATTATTGCTACAATTAGATTATGTCGTTTAAGAAAGTTACGCTCGTCATATTGGTATGCTTACTACTTGGGGCGGTTACGACTGTAATCACCGATAAGCTCATCATTCGTCCGCTAAATGGATACGCAAAATGCCTTGAAACAAGCAGACCAAGGTATCCACTGACAAGTTGTTCCGAGGAAGCCGTCAGCGAAAGTGGCTGGCCCTTCACATCTAGCTACACCTTGGCAAATGGCCAACGTAAAGTCTTTCGAGCCCAGTTCAGCACATCATTCGAGATAGAACCCGACTGGTCAAAGAACTATGACCGAGGCAGTCAGTACGTGTACAACACACTTATCTTAGGGCTCTTCTATGTACCTATTGTATTGATCATCGATTCATTCATCAAAAAAACCGAAAACAGTCGAACACTTAATCATTGATCTAACGCTACCTGGCTTTACTGCCGTCCACGTATTACTACGCAGTAATGATTCAGGAGTTTTCGGTTCATTCCTGTTAAATACCACCTGTTAAGCTGGTGTTTGATGTATACCACATCGCTTATTGCTGGATACGGATGCGCGTGGCGGTGAGGACGTCTTTGGCGTCTTTGGTACCCGATACGATGACGCGCTGGTCTTTTTTGATGTCTTTAGTGGTTAGCTTGGTTCCCGTACGATCAACGATGGCGGTATCTTTGGTGATCTTGGCATCTTTAACTTTGCCACGAGAATCTTTAACCTTGACTGCCGTTTCGGAGACTTCCTGCACAGAGCCAACACTGGTCCAACGGTTGGAAGAAGATTCTGCCGTGCGACTGGTAAGACTGGCGAGTCCATCTTTGCGCGTATTCTTTGATTTATTTTCGCCCTTATTCACCCCTACAAAATAGGCCGCCACGATGAGCAGCACGGCAACGGCAACCATGAGGATGTCACGGTTTATTCTGAGTGTAATTATGCGGTTTTTCTTAGTTTTATTAGCGTGTTCTTCTCTAAAGTGTTCCGGTGTCTCTGTCATAATTACTCCTCTGTTTATTAAGCTCGGCTTGAAAGATCGGGGAGACGGCTTTCATTGCAAATGAAGCCGATTGAGCTCCAGCCAACGCACGCATCTAACCTATAGTCTACTACGTAATTTTATTTATTCTCTTCATGTCGGCATAAGAGCCCGCGATGAGCTCCTTGAGGACTGTTTGATCGACATCGGCCAGCTTCTTGATATACAAGCAGCCCTTGCCGGTTTTATGCTTGCCAAGCTTGGCGAGCAATGGTTCGCGCATAGCAAAGCCGGTGGTTAAGTACAGCGTCAGCGCCACCTTGCGCGGTGAAAAACCGGTCAGCGGCCAATCACCTTCTTGGCTGCTGCGCTCCGACTTATAGTGATACTCTCCAAAGCCGATAATACTGGTTCCCCACATGACCGGCTTCTGTCCGGTTACGTCTTCAAATAGGGCGAGTAACTGTAGGCTATCAGCCCGCTTTTGCTCATCCTCGACGGTAGCAATGAAGTCCACCGCGCTTGCGTTGTTCTTCTGGGTTTTAAGTTCTGCCATACACCTAGTGTAGCACTGGCTACAATGTTAGCGGTCGTGCCCGGGAATATTTTTATTTTTTCCATCAAACACCATCATAAGTATCAATCTTCAACAGGATCGTTGTTTATTCAGAATAGAAAGAAGCTGGTCAATGGTCGTCACGGCCATGAGCTGTTCACGAAGCTCTTTGGCCCCAGGAAAGCCTTCGACATAGATCTTGCAAAACTTGTTGAGTGTTACCAGGCGGCGCTCACCTTCTTGACCCCATGTTTGAGCAAATAGCTCAACGTGTTTAATGTACAGGTCTATTTTTTGTTGCTTGGTCATCTCTGTCCAAGCGCTCTGAGCTGCAAAAACATAGGGGTCATGGAACACTCCACGGCCGATCATAATGCCGTCCAGTCCATACTGAGCAGCCAGCTCTTCGCCCTGAGCACGGCTGGCGACATCACCGTTGCCCACAATCAAGACTTTAGGTGCCAGGCGATCACGGAGCTTCACCACCTCACCAACAATATCCCAATGAGCGGGCACCTTAGACATCTCCCGTACTGTCCGGCCGTGCACCGTCAGCATGTTAATGTCCTGTTGTAGTAGAAATTCAATCCACGTCAGATCAATCTGCCCAAAACCAATACGCGTTTTTACACTCACTGGAAAATCGGGCCCCACTCCAGCGCGCACAGCAGCAATGATGTCGGCAGCTAGCTCACGATTATTAATGAGCGCACTGCAGCACCCATTCTGTACCACTGGTTTTGCCGGGCAGCCCATGTTGATATCAATTCCAGCAAAGCCCATGTCTTTGATTTCGGCGGCAGTTTTGCGGTAATTTTCGGGGTTCTTGCCCCATACCTGCGCCACCAATGGCCGTTCGGCGTCGGTATACTGCAATTTGTGGATGATTTTTTCACGGCCGGGGCTCTGCAGGCCATCGACATTCACAAACTCAGTAAAAAACAAATCCGGCGCAGACGTACCAGAAATAATTTGGCGAAAAACCGTATCGGTCACGTCGTCCATGGGCGCTAAAACAAAAAATGGTTTAGGCAATTGCTGCAGTAATTTCACCGCTGCATTGTACTGTAAAACAGATGTAATTCCTAGCCCGCACCACGTTTCAAGCTATATGTCTACTGTGGATCACGTTCAGATGGTCGCGTACGACCAAGTGCTTCCCATGCTGCATCTCGATCTGACTTAGTGCGACGTAGACGTTCTTCACGGCTAAGTGTGGGTACCGATTCTTCTAGGATTGGTGGCCCTTCATCCGGAACGCTTGGTGCTTCCTCGGTCGTTGTGCGTGCCGATGGATGTCGTTCTCTGGTTGCTGGACGCTCATCCTCAGGGTCAGGAATAGTATGCATATCGACAACATTGTCATGCACTTGTCGGGGAGCAACTACCGGTCCGGCGTGCCCTTCATTAATCCTTGCTTCGGACGGTTCATTATGACCATACGGATCATCTCGAGCGCCAAGCGCGGCCAACCGAGCGTATTCCGAAGGGTCCATGGTCGAAAAATCAATTCCATTACCGGCTCCGTCGGCGCCTTGCTGTTCCGTTGGCTTCTGGTCATCTGGTGGTGCGAATAGGTCGCCTTGTTCTGTCATACTCTTGTTATAGTCTTTACGCTGTAATAACGCAAGCTACTCCCAACGGAAAACGTTAAAGGCAATGGCATAAACGATTACAATCCAGGCCCCAAGGATTCCTAGTTGCGGTCCAAGCTCGAGTAGTCCCTTGCCCTCGGTAGCGATCAGGCGAATACCGTCAATCACGGGAGTTAGCGGCAAAAAGGTAGACAAATTTTGGAGCCACTCGGGCATCAAGAAACGAGGAAAGAAGGTTCCTGACAAAAACATCATCGGAAAGACCACAATGTTGCTGAGTGGCGCGGCTTGTTGTTCGTTGCGGGCCCAGCCACCGATAGCCAGTCCAATACCCAAAATGGTGATGATGCTGAGCACGATAAACGCCGTAAGCTCAAATATGTTGCCACTGATGTTGAGATTAAATACAACAATGGCAACCACAAACTGCAGGGCGACCGACACTAGGCCAATAACCGACTGTGAGATGACGTTCGACAAGAAATATTCAGAAACCCGCAGCGGCGTGGTACGCAGACGTCGTAACACACCTTGCTTCTTTAGTTCCGGAAAGACGTTTACTGGGCCAAAAATACCCAAACCAATAATCGAAAAGCCAAGCAATCCGGCAAAGGTATAATCAAAACGACTCAAACCTGGAGTGTTCAGTTCTTTGCCTTCGGCCTTGAATGGCATATCAGTATTTACAAATTGTTTGTTAACCTGAGTGAACTGCTGTTCTAGAATAGTGGTCAGCGTATTGCCAGCTTGTTCGCTATTTTGGGTGTAATACACCTGCGCAACACCACTCGGTGAAGATTGACCAGTCGCCACCTGCCCAAATGTTTTTGGCAAAATAATGGTTGCGTCCAGTTGTCCACGGCGCATCTTTTCGCGACTCGATTCCAGCGAGGTAATGTCGTCGTCGAGCTTAAAGACGCCGTTCTTCTGTATCTGCTCGGTCAACTGACGCGCAATCTGGCTGTCCGACTCATTCACCACGCCTATTTTAAAACTAAGGTCATTATTTTTGCCGAAGATACCTCCAAAGATAAACAGAAAAATGAGCGGAAAAGCAAAGACAAAAAAGATAGCCGTCTTGTCACGGAAAGCCCGACGGATGGCGATTTTAGAGAAGACTTTAATGGGTAGTATCTGCATAACTTAATCCTTAAGGTCCTTTCCGGTTAGATCAATGAACACATCTTCTAGATTTGCCTGTTCAACTTGTTTAGTCTTTTTAAAGCCCCGTCCAAGTAGTTGTTTGATGAGATTCTTTGGTGTATCGATGGTCACAATCTTGCCATTGTCCATAATGGCCACGCGGTCACACAACAGTTC
>CAYXHO010000015.1:0-4640 GCA_964465215.1 uncultured Candidatus Saccharibacteria bacterium
ATGTTGAACGAACGATGTATACCTATGACGTTTTAAAAATGATCGATAAAGCGACTGAAGATACTGCTGATGAAGATTATTATGTAACGCTTGCATATACGCTTGATGCTATCAATACGCTTTCGGTTTCGTTGGACTGGATTCGACTATGGTTGACCATGCGCCTTTTACGTCTGGGTGGTCACGAACCCAATCTTACAACGACTCGTCAGGGCAACCAGCTGCAAGCGACTGACAATTTTACATTCAGCTTTGACGATATGACGTTCGAACCGCATCCAGCAGGCGTGTTCAATGCCACGGCTATTAAACTGCTACGATTGTCTATTGAAGCTCGCTCACCGCGACAAATTGCCCAGATTACCAATAGTGATAAAATCTTGCCATCTCTCGTCCAGCTCACCCGCACCATGCTCCTTGAACATGCTCACTACACCTAGCTCTGGTAGCTATTACAGAGTATTATCTGATATAATCTCGACAATGAGTGACGTCAAACTAGAAGATATCGTGAGTCTTTGTAAGCGCCGTGGTTTTATATTTCAGGGTAGTGAAGTCTATGGTGGTTTGGCTGGAACCTGGGACTATGGTCCACTTGGTGTTTCCTTAAAGCGAAACATTATGCAGTTGTGGTGGAAAATGTTTGTCGATGATCGTGACGATATGTTTGGAGTTGATGCGGCAATACTTATGAATCAAAAAGTTTGGCAAGCTAGCGGACATGTCGACACATTTACCGACCCGCTTGTTGAATGTAGTAATTGCAAAAGTCGTTTTCGTGCTGACAAGATCGACGTATCGAAGTGCCCAGCATGCGGCCAAAAAGCGTCGTTTAGTGAACCGCGGCAATTCAATATGATGTTTAAAACTAATGTAGGTCCCGTAGATGATGAGGCGAGCATTAGTTATTTGCGTCCAGAAACAGCCCAGGGTATATTTACAAATTACAAAAATGTCGTCGATACCTTCTATCCGGATTTGCCGTTTGGTATTGGCCAGCAGGGTAAAGCATTTAGGAACGAGATTAGTCCGCGAGATTTTGTGTTTCGCTCACGTGAATTTGAACAAATGGAAATTGAGTATTTTGTGCATCCCGATGACTGGGAATCGGCTTTTGAACAATGGCGCAAAGCTATCTGGCAATGGACTGAAGCGCTTGGTTTACCAAAACAATCAGTTCATGAACTTGAAGTACCGGAATCGGATAGGGCGCATTATAGTAAGCGAACCATTGATTTTGAATTTGACTTTCCCATTGGCCGAGAAGAATTATTGGGCCTAGCGTATCGGACCGATTTTGACCTAGGTAATATCCAAAGGGTCAGCGGCAAGAGTATGGAGTATCGTCCAAAAGATGGCAGCCAAGCAGTGGTACCTCATGTTATCGAACCAAGCTTTGGGTTAGAACGTGCAGTAATGGCGGTGCTATCTGCGGCTTATACGGTTGATGAAGTCGAAGGCGAGCGACGAGTTTATTTACAGTTACCAAAGAGTATAGCTCCCGTAAAAATGGCTGTTTCACCACTTCTTAAGAACAAGCCTGAGTTAGTTGAAAAAGCTCAGGAAGTGTACCGAGCTATGAAAGTAAAATATGGTGCGGTGATGTGGGATGATAACGGTAATATCGGTAAACGCTATCGTCGGCAAGATGAAATTGGTACACCACAGTGTATTACTATAGATTTTCAGACCCTCGAAGACAGTACCGTGACGGTGCGTGATCGCGATACAACCAAACAAACGCGTGTTGCCATAAGCGAGTTGTAGTCTGTTATCATAAGCGTATGAAAAAAGATGTCCAACTGCCGTTCGATCTCAGAACGGCTCAGCGATTAGTGAATGAGTTTGGCTCGCCACTGTATGTCTATGATGAAGAGGGCATTCGTGCTCAGGCTCATCGTTTGCAGAAAGCTTTTTCTTGGGCTAATGGCTATAAGAATTTCTTTGCAGTGAAGGCTACACCAACACCGGCTATTTTGCGCATTTTGCACGAAGAGGGAATGGGTTTTGATTGTTCATCACGAACCGAGCTTTTGATGATGCAAAAGATGGGAATCCACGGAGCAGACATCTTTTATACCAGCAACAATACTCCTAAAGAGGATTTTGAATTAGCACTTAAACTGGGGGCAACGGTAAATTTGGATGACTTTTCCCAAGTCGCACCGTTCTTAGAAGTTCTTGGCGATAAAACGCTTGAGCGCGTTGCGGCACGGTTCAACCCAGGCGGCAAAAAGAAGGGCAATAGCATAATCGGTCAGCCTAAAGATGCTAAGTTTGGTATGTCTCTCGAAGCGCTCATTGAAACATTTAGCTATTTAAAGCAACGCAAGGTAAATCGCTTTGGCTTACACGCTATGGTGGCGTCCAATGAGCTCAATCCAGCATATTTTGCCGATACTGCCCGAATTATTTTAGAGGCAGTACATCAAATTGAGCAGCATGTAGGCATTCGTTTTGAATTCGTGAATCTTGGTGGGGGAATAGGTGTGAATTATCAGCCAGATCAGACGGCTATTGATGTCGATGCGGTTGGTGAGCAGATTAGAGAAGTGTTTGCTGATGCTGGACGAAGTGACTTACAGGTTTTTACCGAAAACGGTCGTTACGTCACGGGACCTCATGGTTATCTCGTTACTACAGTTCGCTACATTATGCGCAAATATAAAACATATATAGGTGTCGATGCATCAATGCACAATCTTATGCGACCAGGCATGTACGGTGCATATCATCATATTACGGTGCTAGGCAAAGAATCAGATAGCGTAACTCGCAGTTACGACGTGGTTGGTTCGCTGTGCGAAAATAACGATAAGTTCGCCATTGATCGATCTTTACCATGGGTAGAACCTGGTGATTTGCTAGTACTGCATGACGCTGGCGCACACGGACATTCCATGGGCTTCAATTATAATGGGCTTCTTCGTTCAGCAGAAGTGTTGGTTAGTGATGGTGAGGGTCGCTTGATACGTAAAGCTGAAACAGTAGAAGATTACTTTAAAAACATGGTCTGGAACGCATGATCGTCTATCATACCGACGGTAGTTGTAGCCCCAATCCAGGACCTGGCGGGTACGCAGTCATTAAAGATGGTAAGCCGCACGTTGTTGGCCAGGAAAAAGACTCAACCAATATCCGCATGGAAGCTCAGGCAATAATTGCAGCCTTACAAGACGCCAATGGCGAAGCTTGCCGGATTATGACCGACAGTGAATTTTGGATTAACGTAGTAACCAAATGGGCTCCCGGCTGGCGAGCAAAAGGCTGGAAAAAGTCCGGTGGACCCATTAAAAATCTCGAATTAGTGCAGCAGGCTCTGGAGTTATATGAACAATCCCAGGCTGAATTAGTCTGGGTTCGTGGTCACAATAATGACCCAGGTAATGAACTTGCCGACGAGTGGGCCAATCGTGCTCGCAGCGGCGAAACAGTATAAATGTCGATATATTTTACAGCATTTATTTCATAGCGACTGCGGTAGAATGTAACGGTATAGCTCAAAACTAACAGGGGTAACAATGAACGAAGATAGTGCAGCGGCGCGGGCCGATGAAGTAAAAACGAATGATCGGGGTGATGTATTTTTGTGGGCTAATAATTTAGTCCCAATTAAAGAAGAACTCAAGATTGATCTCTTTTTGTTTAACAAAAATTATGTTGTCTACCGTACAAAAGTGAGTAAGGAATTGACTCGTTCGTACCAACCGTTACTACTCGATGGCCTCTTAGAGCATGTCTTACAAGGAGCGGCTGAAGGTCTAGTAGTTCGTGATTTTGAAGAGGGTGAAGCTGACGAAAACATCCTGCAGCGCGTGCCACTGGCGAAAGTACAGAAAGCACAGGAACTTTTGAATTGGGTGAAAACCCAGGAATCGGAAATCGAAGCATTCAACGAAGAAGAACATGACTTGAGACGCATGAAGGGTCTGCTGGCTCGCTGCACGCACCCAGACATTGCAAAACCGTTTTATATAGTGAAATTATTATCAGCCAGTATGGTCATGAAGGGAACAACCAGCTGGATGTTGCGCGATGGTAAGTTTGTACCATTCGATGCAGAGGGAAGTCTTCGCATTCCAAGTGACAATCAGCTACTGATTTTTGAAGGTGATATCTATGCCTTCAGTCAGCCACGGCTAGAGCAGTTGTTTGGTTATAATGCCAAAAAATACAGTGCTGCTTTAAAGAAAATTCAAGAAATTCAGGCTAACTTTAGTTTTAGTTTTGACACTGGTTTGTCATGGGAAAACCTCGTAGAGGGGCAAAAGACCTTGATTAATAAGCTTCAGAAACTTGAAACCGAGGGTGTCACCCAAGACGTTCTCATGGAGCATGCCGAGCAGATGGGCTTGGATCTGATGACTGATGGCGATGGCGCAGTGATTATCATGAGTGTCAAAGATTTAACCAAGTTCATTAATCTGCTCAATGAAGACTACGTGGAGTCGCCACTTACCGGACGGCGCTTTGAGATAAAAAGTAAAAAACCGCTTCGTGTCAAAGCCAAGACTGACGAGTAGGAAAGCAACAATCTGGTATCATACTAGTAATGAAGTTTAAAAAGCAGGGTAATTACGCCTTCATAGATAACCAAAATCTTAACTTAGGGATTCAGAAGTTAGGCTGGAAGATGGATT
>CAYXHO010000015.1:4650-13585 GCA_964465215.1 uncultured Candidatus Saccharibacteria bacterium
TGGCGTAAATTCCGTAAATTGTTGCGCGACCAATATAATGTCACCGAAGCTTTTATGTTTATTGGTCACATGCCAGAGCATGAAGATATGTATTTGCAGTTACATGATGCTGGTTATTTGATCGTCCTGAAACCAACATTTGACATGACCCGGCCCCAGAAAGTTGAAGCTAAACCAGAGACAGAAAAACCCGAAGAAAAGAAACAGGTGAAGGGCAATGTCGATGCCGAATTGGTGCTGTGGGCAGTTAAAGAAATGAAGAACTATGACAAAGCCGTCATAGTCAGTGGTGACGGTGATTTCTTTAGTCTCGTTGAATATCTTGATCAGCAAAACAAGTTACATAAACTCTTGGCACCGAATGCTCAGTACTCTAAGCTCTATAATCGCTATGCGAAGTATATCGATCGTCTCGATACAAAACGTCGCACTTTGTCGTACCGATCAACTCCGAAAAGAACTACTTAGGGAATGAACTATTCTATAATAAAGTTGTTTTGACGCTTGCGGAATCCTCGTCTGAATTTTCCGCGGAAAATTCTTACATCTTCAATAAAAAGATCAACACCTTTTTTTGCCAGAAGTCTATCGATTCTTGACGTAGAAAGTGGCTGTCCTAAAAACTCACCTATGTCCTGGGCAGTTAGTACCACATCTTCTTCGATTTGCGAAAATAATGAGTGTATTTGTTCTAGTAAGCTGGTGTGTTCTGGGCGTATATGGTGTCCACTTGAGCGCATTCCTCGAGTGTAGAGATTGACTGGTACACTCGACGGACCTTGCAAGATCGCTTCTAATGCATCTTGACCAGCTTTAAGTTGTCCAGAATCAAAAGTACTTGAACAAGCTACGATATTGAGGAACACCTCAGCCGAGCGACGACGATTGCGGGCAATACTCCAATTATAAAGGGGAGGTGTAGTTTGAATGCGATGCTTTTTAAGGACACCAGTATTTTCGAGCATCGTTAAGGTATTATGAAGATTGTTATACTGCATTCCTCGACCAGTAGAGCTAATTTCGCTTGCACGCAAGTGGGTACCTTTAGGTAGCAAGCTCTTTATGATGTGAAGTCGATGTATTTGCGGAGTAGAATAGCCGGTAAACTCATGAACTCCACGTATCATTCTACTGCCAGTCCAGGTGCGTATAACTTCATTGCGTGCTAATGAAAAATCCCGCAGTAGTAGGCCGCCTAATGCTTGCGCATGATCACCAAGTTTTGTTAATCGTAATCCTTTTTCGTGTGAATCAATAATGCCATCAGGAAAACCCATGAAATCACGTCTCAGATTTCCAAGCGATAGAGTAGTGCAAGTGATCCCCACGGTTCTTAAAAGTCGTTCATGTATCTCAGGCAAAGCTTGAAATACTTCATCACTTCGTGGGATGAAACCGAGACGTAATGCATGTGCTTCTGATGTTAAAACCGATAATGGGATATTTATAGCTAGCCCGTTAGTATACGGATCAAAAGATTCGTACGGTTGTTCTGGTTCGGGCTGTTTTTCTGGAATACAGCCAAGTTCCCGAAGCTGGCTGGGTGTGAAATGCATTGCAAAAATATACATCACTTACTAATTCCGGTAAAGTGGTTATATGACAAAAAACATTTTCCCTAAACATTTCTTTTGGGGCGCAAGTACCGCAAGTCACCAGGTAGAAGGGGGAACCGTTAATCAGTGGACAGAGTGGGAATTAGCCCACGCCAGTCAACTGGCCAAGACTGCCAAAGCGCGTTTGCAACATGAAGTCGCCGACTGGGATGCCATAAAAGATCAGGCCCAAGACCCTAATAACTATGTTTCGGGAAGAGGTGTTGATCACTACCGAAGATATGAAGAAGATTTCGACATCGCTAAGAGTCTTAACTTGAATGCTCTTCGTTTTAGCGTGGAATGGTCACGCATAGAGCCAGAAGAAGGGAAGTGGGACGAAAAAGAAGTTGAACACTACCGGCAATACATTGCAGCCCTACGAAAGCGCGGCATTGAACCATTCTTAAACATTTGGCACTGGACTATGCCGACATGGTTCACTAAAAAGGGCGGCTTTGCGGCAATCGGAAACTTAAAGTATTGGCGCCGTTTTATAGAAAAGATTGCCGAAGAATTCGCTAGTGAACTGAAGTACATCATTACTCTCAACGAGCCAAATGTCTACACTACCTTTAGTTATCTCATTGGCGAATGGGTGCCTGAGGTTAAAAGTCCGTGGCAGTTCACGGTGGCCAACATGAACTTGGTTATGGCACATAGACAGGCATATAAGATACTTCGTAAACACAGCCCAACACTGCAAATAGGCATTGCTCCGCAGATGAGCAATATTCAGTCCAAGCGACCCAACAATGCGCTTGATGCCAGTGCGGTGCTATGGATGCGCCATTTTTGGAATTGGTGGTTTGTGAACAGAGTGCGCCGCAAGATTGATTTTATTGGATTCAACTATTACTTTGCTGACTACTATCGAGTAGGTAAGCGAGAAAATCCTCCGGCACCGATCAATGACCTTGGTTGGTATATGGAGCCGGAAGGTTTGCATCCACTATTGATTAGGGTTTGGGAACATTTTAAGAAACCAATCTTCATTACCGAAAACGGTGTGGCAGATGCCAAAGATCAGTATCGACAGTGGTGGCTTGAAGAAACAACCGTTGCCATGGAGCGAGCGCTCAGTGAAGGTGTCGACATTCGCGGCTATTTCCACTGGAGTCTGCTTGATAACTTTGAATGGAAATATGGCTGGTGGCCAAAGTTTGGCCTGGTAGCAGTCGATCGAAAAAACGGCATGAAGCGCACCATTCGCCCGAGTGCCAAGTGGTTTGCCAAGAAGATTCGCTCTTTGCAGCACGGCAACTTACCGACTGACGCAATCTAGATCTACGTCGTAATATTGACAAAAACGCTAATGTTTGTTATTATACTGGCATGCGTAAAAACAAAAATATATTTACCAACCAACCATCACGTGCCCGAAAATTACTTGCAGCTGGAGCAGCCACGGTAGTTAGTGGAGCGGGCGTATATGGCTTAACGCAAACGAATGGTTCAGATACACCAGAAAACGGTCGTAACGATGCGGTATGTGCCGTTCCAGTTAAGGATGGCGATACAGTTAATGGAATTCTACATAAACTAGGCGTATCAAACGAAAACAAACTTGATGTTGTAGACCCTATCACTGGAAAAACGGTTAGCAACGTTGAACAAGAAAGTCATTTACTACCAGGAATGGAAGTTATTGCCATGGCTTCTCCTGAAACCTGTCAGGCAATAGGAGCAAAAGTACTACCTATTCATGTTGAGGATCCGCGATCGGTCCGTGAAACTCTTCGTGAAATGACACCTGAGATTTAGTGAGCTAAAATCTACAGATAAATACTAGTGCCTGGTAAAGAGACTTATCCACTACATGTTGTGTGGGTGAGTCTCTTTTGGTATTTCTGTGGATAACTTTGGGATAATCAGAAGCATTTTATGTAAAAAACACTTGCCGTGGGTACTGGTGGGTAGTATGCTCATGTTAGTGGGTAATTGTGGGTAAGCCAAAAAAAAAGAAACGCGGCTAACCTCACGACAAACCGCGGCACTTCAAAAACAAAAACACTTCAACAAATAGCAGTGGAAAGGTGAGATGGCCCAAGTCGACTATTTCGTTCGTAAACTTGACGACAAGCGCAGGTTAACCATACCTGTTGAACTTCGTGATGAGTTTGCTAGCGGTGTTGTTGTCACCAAAGGTTTCTCCAAATATCTCCACATCTATCCCAAAGCAGTTTGGGATGAGCTGGTCGAACCAGAGCTGCAGGGCAGTATTCTTGACGAAAGAATCGCTGACCTGAATGTCCAATTCAGGACTGGTAAATCGGAAAGCCCGCTTGATGCCAAGCAGGGAAGAATCACGATAGAACCAGTACTGCTGGAATACGCTGGTATAGACAAGCAAGTTGAAGCTGTACGCGCCGGAAGATATTGGCGCATACAAGCAGTGTAAAGAGAAGTGCACGCACGTTAACATTTGAATCGTTTCAAGCCACCTATTCGGCAGTCAGCAAGTGGGCGAAGGCACCACTTTCTAAAAACCTTAGTACATTACTCAAAAAAACACCTCCCAAAACTCCACCTCACACATAAGTCTCTCAAACTTAGTTAGAAACAGAAGGAATGTCTTTAGTGAAAACTAAACCAGCATTCTCTCAATTGTTTCCAACAAACAAAAACAAAAACATTACCACAAAAACAAAACGTTGGCTGCTGATTAGGTGATCTTGAAAAAGTCTGCTATATTAACCAATAGCGGATTAAAACAAACACCAAAATAAAAATTTGATGGCAGAAACAAGCGAGCATTTGCAGCATATTCCGGTACTTATGGACCATGTCCTTGAGTATTTAGCACCAGCACCAGGCCAAACATACCTGGATCTGACTGCAGGATATGGTGGGCATGCTGGAACAATCCGCAGCCGCACTAATGGCTGGCCGATTACCTTGGTCGATCGTGACCAGATGGCAATCAGCTACCTACAAGAACGGTTTCCGGACGAAGGAGCAGAAATTATCCACAGTGATTTCCTAACCGCCAGTCAGCAGCTTGTTTTACAGGGAAGACAGTTCGATATGATACTGGCTGACCTGGGTGTTTCATCGCCGCACCTTAATATCGCAAGTCGTGGATTTTCCATCCAACATGATGGACCGCTCGATATGCGCATGGATCAGCAGCAGACATTAACCGCTGAAACAATGGTTAATGAATTTTCTGAAGCAGATCTAGAGCACATAATTCGAGAGTATGGAGAAGAGCCAAAAGCCAAACGAATCGCCAGGGCGATTGTTGCTCATCGGCCAATAACTTCTACCGATCAACTTGCAAAAATTGTTGCGTCACAGTTTATGGGTCGCAGCAAAGTACATCCTGCTACCAAGACATTCCAGGGACTACGAATAGCAGTTAATGACGAGCTTAAGCTCCTGCGCGAAGCTTTGCCACTTTGGGTGACACTGCTGAAGCCAGGCGGAAGACTTGCCGTAATTAGCTTTCATAGTCTAGAAGACCGCGAGGTAAAGCAATTCTTTGCCGCACGGGCAGGGGATACGTACGATGCTGAATTGACTGTCCTTACTAAACGACCAGCTGTAGCTGACAAACATGAATTAGTTTCCAATCCGCGTGCTCGAAGTGCAAAACTACGAGCCGCAGCGAAAATAAAAATATAAAAAAGAAAGGGAGCGACATGCCTATCCAGGTCAAAAGTCAATCTCGCGCATACAAAGTTCGAGTAAAAGTACTCTAACACGTGTGCACCGTCTGCCCGGGAAACCGGGCAGGCACCAATAAAAAACAAAAACAAACAATTATGACATATTCATCCTCACTCGCGGTGAACCGACAGCGTTTCGCCGTTAAAAATCAGAACACTACAACTTTTACATCACACGAGAAAACTCTCGGCCCAATCAGTAATACGATAATGCTGATAGTTTTAGCCTGTGTGCTTGGTCTGTTATATCTCACGCAAGTAACCAAAACTAATGCTTTTGGGTATAAAATTAATGCCCTGACAACTGAGGCTACTCAACTCCAGCAAGAGCATGATGACTTAGAAGTTGCCGCCGCACGATTACAGTCATTAAACCGAGTTCAGCAGAGCAATGCTGCAAAGAATTTGGTGAGTGTTTCGCCAGCAGCTACAATTAGCAATTAGAACAAATGGCAGAATCTCCCTCGGACTCACCGGTCATATCACTTCATGGCCGCATCCAATTATGGTATGTGGTTATTTTGATTGTTCTGGGCGTCTTTGGGATTCGTCTTTTTTATCTCCAGATTATTAAACATGACTATTATCAGAAAGCGGCGTTGTCTGGACAGCTAAAGCAATACGAAATACCCGCCGAACGAGGGTTGATTGAAGCTCATGATGGGGATGCAGTCGTGCCTATCGTATTGAATGAGAAGCGATATACGTTATTTGCTGATCCAAAATATATCAAAGATCCAGTTCGAGCCGCAGCGGAAGTGCAAAAAATTATTGGCGGTAACCAAAATGACTACGAAAAACTCATGCGTGCCAATACTCGCTATGCTGTGTTAGCCAAAAAACTGACCAAAGACAAACGAACGGCACTCGATAGACTTGATATTAAAGGCTTGGGTACCAGAGAGGGAACCATACGCACCTATCCGCAAGGTGATTTAGCAGCCCAATTATTAGGATTTGTTGACGATGAAGGTGTAGGAAAATATGGTTTAGAGCAGGCATTGAATACTGAGCTACAAGGTAAGCCAGGGCAGCTGAACGCTATTACCGATGCCCGAGGCGTACCGCTGGTAGCTAATGAAGATAATGTAATCACCAAGCCACAGGTTGGTAATAGGCTACGACTAACGATTGATGTCTCTTTGCAGCGGCAAGTTGAGGATATTCTCAAGGCTGGACTCGATAAAGCTCAATCTAAGTCGGGTGGAGCTGTAGTACTCGATCCGAATACTGGGGCGGTGAAGGCTATGGCTAATTATCCAACCTATAATCCGGCAGAATTTTACAAAGTTGAGGATGGCAACGTATTTAATAACGCAACCGTTAGCTCACCACTTGAAGTAGGATCGATTATGAAGCCGTTAACAGCTGCAGCTGCACTCGATCAGGGTGTAGTTGCGCCGTCGACGAGTTATTTCGACCCTGGACAGTATAAGATTGGTGATGCAACAATTTCAAATATTGAAGAGGATGGTGGTGCTGGTACTCGAACAGTCGCCGATATATTGGAGTTATCTTTGAATACTGGCGCAACGTGGTTACTTATGCAAATGGGCGGTGGTGAGGTTAATGCCCAAGCTCGAAAACGGTGGCACGACTATCTAGTCAATCATTATCAATTCGGCAAGGTAACCGGCATCGAACAAGGCTATGAATCAGAAGGAACGATACCCGATCCGGAAGATGGTTTTGGATTGAATATTCAGTATGCCAATATGTCTTTTGGTCAGGGCTTGACCGCCACACCACTGCAAATGGGCGCGGCGCTGGGTTCAGTAATTAACGGTGGTACATTTGTACAGCCTCATCTTATCGAACGTCAAACTGCCGGCAATGGTAAGGTGACGAGCACCAAGACAAAAGTGATTAAATCGGGTGTAGTAAGTGAGCGAGTCAGCGGACAAATGATTAAGTTAATGGAAGGTGTCGTGCGTCGCAACTATAAGCTGTATGGATTCAGCCAACTCGATAGTCGATATAGCATTGGCGGTAAGACTGGAACAGCTGAAATAAGTAAACCGGGCGGAGGATATTATGAAGATAAATTCAACGGAACTTTTATGGGCTTTGTAGGAGGCGACAAGCCACAGTATGTAATAGTTGTGCGCGTTAATGAGCCAGGAATTGCAGGCTATGCCGGGTCTCGTGCAGCCGCCCCAATATTCACCGGAATTACTAATATGTTAATCAATAATTTTAACGTGCTACCTCGTGGTGCACAGTAAAAGAAGGGTGTATACTACCAGGTAACGCTATGACACAAACACTACAAATAATCGTAAATCTTCATGATCTCGCTCGGATACTTTTGCTTGGCTTTTTAGGATTTGCCGTAAGTACGCTCATTACCCCAATGTATACGACGCTTGCTTACCGTTATCAGTTTTGGAAGAAACCCCGACAAACAACGGTAACTGGAACTCCAGCTAAGGTATTTAATAAACTGCATGCTAAAAAACATGAACGACACATTCCTACGATGGCTGGAGCGATTTTTGTCGTTGCGGTTGGTTTGGTGACGCTATTGTTTAACCTGAGTCGATCAGATACATGGCTTCCATTGGCGGCATTTGTAGGAGCCGGCGCAGTTGGACTGATAGACGATATCATTAACGTGAAGGGCAGTGGACTAGGTGTTGCTGGACTACCAGCAAAACTGAAATTTCTACTCATTACATTAATTGCTTTGGTCGGCGGTTGGTTCTTTTATAGTAAATTAGAAGTCACCGGAATTCATATTCCGTATGGTGGGGTATTAGAATTAGGTTGGCTCATTGTGCCTCTGTTTGTGTTTGTAGTTGTGGCAACTGCTAACGCCGTCAATATCACTGATGGTCTTGATGGCTTGGCTGGTGGTTTAGTAGCTATTGCTTTTGGTGCATATACTTTGATTGCTTTTCTAGAGCAGCGCTACGGTCTTGCAGCGTTTTGTTTAACTATGGTCGGCGGCTTACTATCATATACCTGGTTCAATATTTACCCAGCCCGGTTCTTTATGGGAGATGTGGGTGCTTTTGCTTTGGGAACCAGTTTGGGCGTAGTAGCCATGCTCACCGACACCATGTTTATTCTCCCAATAATTGGACTTGTCTTTGTTGCTGAAGCAGGCTCTGTTATTTTGCAGGTTACGTCAAAGAAGCTCCGTAATGGTAAAAAGATTTTCAAGATTTCGCCAATTCATCATCACTTCGAAGCAAGTGGTTGGCCAGAGACTAAAGTAACTATGCGCTTCTGGGTGGTCGGTCAGGTAGTAGCGTTTGCTGGTCTCATCATATTTTTGACCGGTAAATATCTGTAATGTTGGCTACATCAGGGGCCCGGCGTCGACCGGTGCGGCGATGTCTTCCGTCATGCCAATGCGGCCGGCTCGTCGAAACATGGCGGCGTGCTGGTCATTGCCGGCGACGACCATGCGGCCAAGTCATCGACATTGCCACACCAGACCGAGCACGTGTTCAAAGCGGTGATGATGCCGGTGCTCTACCCGGCTAACGTGCAGGAGTACCTCGATTTCGGCCTGCACGGCTGGGCGATGAGCCGCTATTCCGGCTGCTGGGTGGCTTTCAAGGCGCTGGCCGATACGGTGGAAACCTCGGCTTCCGTCAATGTCGATGCTTCGGCGGTCGACATCGTTTATCCGCAAGATTTCGAATTGCCGCCGGACGGCCT
>CAYXHO010000016.1:0-13406 GCA_964465215.1 uncultured Candidatus Saccharibacteria bacterium
ATCACGTTGTTTCATACTGCTCATGGTATCACATTTACTTCTGCTGCGTCAGCTTTTGAATGCTATTTTCGGCAGTCTGCAAGTAAGCTTCGAGCTGGTCAGCAAGCTTCGTAGCTGCCTCATATTTTTTAAGTGCTTCATCTACATCCAATTGGTCTTGATCAAACCATGCCAACAGCTCATCCAGTTCTTCCCTAAGTTCACGATATTTCTTTTGTGCTGCCATGATATTTATTATACCTTTTGTATATCCGTAACGACAGCTGATAGCCGTCCATCTTGTAGGGTAATCTGTAACACCAGATCTTTATCGACTTGAGAGACCGAACTAATTCGCATGCCGTTACGAGATACCAACGCGTAACCAGCAGCTAAAATTCTGCGTGGATCATAGCCATGTATCACTTGTCGGCGTACGGCCAAATCAGAGCGAAGTGTTGTAATACAGTGTTGCATACGTACTTGTATTTGCTGGACATCTCTGACTGCTGCTTGCTGCAGCACCTGCACTGCATGGGACAATTTATGCTGTGTCGCCCGCAATTGTTCAGAAATCATCTCTTCTAGAGCTCGCTTATCTGGCACTAATAACTCGGCGGCATTACTGGGGGTACTTGCCCGAGCATCTGCAACAAGCTCTACAAGACTTTCGTCAATCTCGTGTCCAATGGCTGCCAATACGGGCACACGGCTCGCCGCAACTGCGCGAACAACCTGCTCGACACTAAAACTTTGCAAATCATCAGCACTGCCACCGCCTCGTATGAGCACTATAACTTCCAAGCCGGCTTCAGCGTTAAGCGCTTCAAGCGCCTCTATGATCTGTTGTGGCGCTGATTCGCCTTGCACCTGAACATCGCAGTGTATTATTTCTATACCTGCCCAACGATATTGCAATATCTTCATAAAGTCAGCATAGGCAGCTGATTCAGCCGACGCGACAAGTCCAATTCGCTGTGGAGGATACGCCAAACGACGTTTTCGTTGGTCATCAAAAAGTCCTTCCGCGTGAAGCTTGGCCTTCAAGAGGTCAGCGGCACGTTTAATAGCTCCTTCGCCAACAAGCGTAATTTGTTGCACCGATACCGAAAATCCAAACTGCGGATGCAACCGCGGTGCACCCCGTACTTGAATACGCATTCCATCTTCAAGTGGTCCGGGTAAGTTATAAATCGTTCCGAAGAAGCGCACACTTGCTGACTCGTCTTTAACATCAAAATAAAGCCACTTTCCCTTGCTCACCTTCATGTTAGCAAGCTCTCCAACAATATTTACCGATGGGTAGGCATACTCAATAGTTTGGTTAAAAATTGCAACAAAATCGCTAACCTCAAAAACTACGTCTGAACTCATGTTTCGTCAGTACTACGCATACGCCGTTGGTAGAAATAGTATCCCGGTACCAGTTGGATGAACATACTCAACACTCGATACATGACGGTCACCGGAATACTAATAGCTGGGGAAATACCGCCAATAGCCAATACACCAGTCATTAACGCCTCGTACACACCAACACCGCTCGGCAGAATAGATAAGAAACCAGCGAGATTAGCTAAGGCATATGCCAAAATAATAGCCCCAGGGTTTATGAAGTAGCCAAATGCAAGATAGACCGTGTACACCGTTAAAATCTCGGTAACATTAGCCATTAATGACCAGATAAGTGGCCACTTTAATACCCGGTAGTCTTTCTTAATGATGGCAAAATTCTGATGTAAATCTTGGAATATTTCTTTAGCACGTTCAATGTTAATCGTTTCGGGATGCTTTGGGCGAATAATATGAATAAGCCTATTGATAACTTTAGTTATAAACCCAAAAAAGGTGTTGATTCGACTTTGACTGCCGATTACGTATGCCAGAACCATGGTGCCCACTAAAATAAGTGTCGATAAAGATCCACCCGCAAGGAGTACAAAACGGTTAACATTGCCATTAAAACTCAGCAATATAAGCGCTACGATAAGCAGAGCCAGAAAAGCAATATACACCAGCACAAAGCGCAGCAACTGCACGAGGGACGCTTGCGTGCCAGAGACACCTTTCTTCTTCAATCGTAAGCTAAAGTAAGAAAAACCCGAAACACCGCCGCTGGGAAAGACATGGTTAACAAAATTAAGCTCTAAGTTAACGCGGAATAAAAACTTGCGGCTGACCTTTTGACCTAAAATTGCAAAAAGATCCCGGTTCTGTCGAGCATAGGCGTCGTAATTCAATATCTGCCATACCGGCAACAGTAGAAGCCAACCCCACCGAATATGACCAATAGTTTTAAAGCTATCGACAATCTGTCGCCGAATGGCATAGATTAAAATTGCCAACCCCAAGAAGGTAGCAACATTTAAAATAATCTTCCAGCGCGCCTTTGTTTGACTACTCATTGCAAAATAGTATATAGGAAATAGTCCTGAGCGGATATACTAGAGCCATGCAATCATTACTCATCCTTGGGCGTCAGCCCGCACTAGGTATAGCTGAGCTGGAAAGTTTATATGGCGCTCAAGCGCTTCGATCGCTAGGCACGGCAGCAATTTTGGATGTTTCTGTAGACAAAGTAGCTTTTACTCGCCTTGGTGGCAGTGTTAAGCTCACCAAAATACTTACCGTTCTTCCCTACACTGACCCTGCCAAACTAGCTAGCTATATTCGCAAGAACATCACTGGTCATTTGCAGTATATTCCTGAAGGTAAAATCAAATTTGGCTTGAGTTTCTACGGCTTCAGAATTTCACCTGCCGAAATTAACCGAACTGCACTGAGTGTCAAAAAGATGATCAAGGCAGCTGGCCGGTCGGTACGAGTTGTTCCCAATAGTGAACCAGCACTAAATAGTGCACAGGTTCTGCACAATCAGCTCACTTCACCTGTTGGCATGGAGCTCGTATTGGTGGCCGACGGCGAGCAAACCATACTAGCTCAAACTGTTGCCGAACAGGACATCGAAGCCTATGCTGCACGCGACCAAAAGCGTCCCATGCGTGACGCCAAAGTTGGTATGCTGCCACCCAAGCTTGCCCAGATTATCATTAACCTAGCTCACCCCACTCCTGGCGGTACGGTGCTCGATCCATTCTGTGGCACTGGAGTAGTCCTCCAAGAAACCGCGCTTATGGGCTATAACCCTTGGGGATCGGATATTGATGAGCGAATGATCCGCTATACCCGCGACAATATTAACTGGCTGCAAGAAACACGTAATCTCACTTTCGATTGGCATCTAGAACAAGCTGACGCCACTAAAGTGCTGATCCATGATGATGTCAGTGCAATTGCCTGCGAAACATATTTAGGTCGTCCATTTTCCCATGCTCCCACACCCGCCGTACTGCAAGAAGTGATGCAAGATGTGAATCTGATTCACAAACGATTCCTGCAAAACGTTGCCGGTCAAACAGCACCGGGATTTCGAATGTGTATTGCCGTACCGGCATGGCATGTTGGTAGTGGCGTCAAACACCTCAAAGTACTTGATAACATCGAAGAACTGGGGTATAATCGTATAGAATTTGTTCACGCTGAGCGGGAAAAACTTATGTATCACCGCGAAGGCCAAGTGGTCGGTCGTGAACTAGTTGTATTAGTAAGGAAGTGATCGCTGCCTGAAAGGGCTTTGATCAGAAGGATTAACCCATGTCACACGTCAAAGCTGGTGGAACCAGCAAAAACAACCGCGATAGCCAAGGCCAACGACTTGGCGTTAAGCTATTTGGTGGTCAACAGGTAAAAACTGGTCAAGTTATCGTCCGTCAGGTCGGCCTCACTAAGCGTGCTGGCAAAGGCACCAAACTAAGCCGCAACTTCACCATCCACGCTGCCAAAGATGGCATCGTAACTTTCACTTCACGCAAAGTCCGCCTCTTCTCTGGCCGATCCGTCCGGCGCACCGAAGTCACTGTCGAATAGTTTAAGCATTATACTTAAACAAGGCTAACAAAATTCTTAGTTTTGAGTTGCTTGATGTTGTCTACGTATTTCTTCTGCCCTATCGAATACGGCATCAGTAAACTGCACCGATCCTAACTGTTTGCGATAAGAACGAACAAACTCAAAATCACTGAGACTACTATTTGCGAACTTTACTGCAGATTCTTCAATACGGGCGACTATTGCATCTTGTCCGTCCGGGTCTGAGGATACTCGATCGGTCAATTTTGCAATAACACCAGCGTAGCTTCCAGTATATTCGACTATCTCTCTTTGTATCTGTCCATTTTGGGCATTAAAATATGCTTTTGGAACTGCAGTTAAAACATCGGGCAGCAAATCAAGTCCTACATATCGGATTAGTTCAGCATAAAAATCCGTTTTAACACCACCCTTCACATGATTTGCAAAGTAATCGGTCACATCAAACCCGGTTGCAAGTTTTAAATCAGCACAGAACATTTTGATATCTTGGTAACCCTGTTTATCACCTGAAAAAAACTCTGCCCTTCTTTCTTCGAAGTTTATGCCAAAAAACACGCCTTCAGTGTTTAATCCACCTTGTGTATGAACATATTCATGCCTTGCAATTGCTTTATCTCTCTCTAAATCTCCCTCGTCAAAATAGGAATGCCTATTTTCATCGTCATCATCGTATACAATTTTTTCACCTAATGGTGCTGCTAACAGAAGAAATGTTCTACCGTCACTGCTGGTCACAAAACCACCTGGTACGGATTCTGCACCGTAATCAGTTAAGAATGACGTCATGTTCTTTTCAAGTCCAGCTTTCCATTCGTCAAAAGCCTTATATTCATAGTCATTGTCTCTCTCGGCAATACGTGCTGCGTCTGGATCTTTACGCCAGTCTTCCGCTGAAGGCCAACCATCTTCTGGGAATGCTCTTCCTATACCATATGTGTCTGAATTAGTAGTAATACTCAAGACATGAATCTCGTACGGATCTTCATTTTCTGGAGTAATACCCATTTGCTCTTTGACGGTTCTTATTAGATCGCCATTCTCAAACGCTTTTTGCATCGCCATGGTTAATTCTGGTTGTGTATATTTATCTATTACCTGAGCCGAATGGCTATCTGATCTTTTGTGATCTTTACCGCTTTCAAGCTGAGATTTTAATTCATCAAATGCATCAGTATGATCTTTAGCTAATGCAAAAATACCATTTGCAATAAATGTCTTTTCAGCAATAGCTTGAGGAGTAGCTTGTGAATTTTTTATTCTTGTATACCTATCTGCATATGACGCAAAAATCAACATTCGTGCAGATGCGTCCTCACCCTCAAAAAAACTTGGATTAATAGCAAACTCTTGAGCAAGTTCATGTGCGGATTCAGATACTTCTGGTTTTTGTAAAGCCTCGAGATCAGGATATGCTTCTTGTAATTGATGCATTCCATCTTTGACAAACTGTTCTATCCCGGAGTTAACTTCAAGACCTGCGTCAACTATACTTGATTGCGGCGGTACTGGTTGCTGATATCCAAGATGTTCGGTCATAAGTTTAAAGTAAAAATGCTACTTATTTACTAGACAGTGAGGTGGTGCTTAATGCGTTCGACAACGTCGGCGATGACAACCTGTGATTTAACGAGGTAATCATCGGCACCAAGTGACTTGGCGCGTTCTTTATCACTATCTTGACTAAGAGCGGTGAGCATAACTACTTTTACTTTAGCTGTTTCTGGGGTATTACGCATAATATCAAGAACGTCAAAGCCACTCACTTTGGGCATCATTACATCAAGGACCACAAGGTCAGGCTTGTACTCCATGGCACTGGCAAGCGCGTCTTCACCGTTGGGCACACGGCGCACATCAAAGCCTTCGGCCTGAAGTCTCGTTTGATAAACACTCGCGAGTGCATCGTCGTCTTCGACAAGAAGAATCTTAGGTTGAGTTCCGGCGGTTGGGTTTGGTGCTGATTGATCCATACTGTTTATGGTAAAGTATTCCTTTGCTTTTTGCAATTTTCCTATTTGGTGGTGCTACCTAGTGACTGTATAAAGCCAAGGAACATTGGGTGTGGAATATTTGGTCGAGATAAGAATTCAGGATGGAACTGGCTGGCTACAAAGTATGGGTGATCGATGCCTTCTATTATCTCAACTAACTGGCCATCTGGAGACTTACCAACCGCTTCAATGCCCCACGATGGGTACATACTGACATAGGCGTTGTTTGCCTCGTAGCGGTGGCGGTGACGTTCGCTAAAGCGCGTGGCTTTGTAAAGTTTTGCAACCTTACTATCTTTTTGTACTTCACACGGGTAATCACCAAGGCGCATTGTGCCTCCGGTGTTTTGCTTGCCCTTTTGGTCATGCATGGTGTGAATAACCAGATCATTACCTTCTGGATCAAATTCCTCAGAGTGGGCATGTGAGAGTCCGGCATTACGTGCTGCAGCAATAACTCCAACTTGCATACCCAAACAAAGACCGAGGTACGGTAATTTTGTGGTCAATGCATGTCGTGCTGCAAGGATTTTGCCTTCCACGCCTCGAACTCCAAAACCTCCTGGTACAACAACACCGTCAAGATCCTTTAGATGCTTTTCAACATCTTTGTCGCTACCGAGCGCCTCTGCATCAATCCACTGAATATCAATACCAACGCCTTCTCGCCAAGCGGCTGCCTTAAGTGCCTCGAAGACCGACATATAGGTGTCTTGATTATCCATATATTTAGCAACAACCCCTACGCTGTAGGTCTTTTTTGGTTCAGCTAAGATTGTTGTAATTAACTTTTTCCACTCAGCGTGATGTGGTTTTTTGGCTGAAAGCCCGAGTTTCTTGACAATATAGTCACCGATACCCTGCTCTTCAAGCGTCAGCGGCACTTCATAGACTGTACGTGCGTTGGGGAGAATACTAATTCCTTCTTGTGGCACACCACAAAAAGCACTCAATTTTGCTTTTGTGCTGCCATTAGTCGGAACTTCACTGCGAGCTACTAGCACATTTGGGATGATCCCCATACTTCGCAGGTCTCGAGTAGCGTTTTGGGCTGGTTTAGTTTTAATTTCTTTACTCGTTGAAAGATAGGGCAAATACACTACCTGCACATATGCACAATGCTCGTAGCCTACACTTGCACCGAGCTCACGAATAGCTTCGAAAAAGGCCAAGCTTTCATAATCTCCAACAGTGCCGCCGATTTCTACGATATGTACGTCATGCCCCTTACCTGCCTCGATCACGCTTTGCATAATGGCATTGGTAAAGTGCGGCACTACCTGCACCGTCTGGCCAAGGAATTTACCATCACGCTCATCAGAAATAAGCTGACGTAGCACTCGACCACTCATAATCGAACTATTTTGTGTAAGTTGAATATTTAAAAAACGCTCGTAATGTCCAAGATCCAGGTCGGTCTCTGCTCCGTCCGAGGTTACAAAACATTCACCATGCTCAGCTGGATTGAGTGTACCGGCATCAACATTAAGGTAAGGGTCGAGCTTTTGCATATTAACTCGCAATCCGCGAGCTTTTAAAATGTTGCCAATGGAGGCAGCCGTAATGCCCTTACCGAGCCCTGAAAGCACACCACCTGTAACAAACACATACTTGACCTGCTTACTCAAAGTACGCTCCTTAACTTCCCTTTCCATACATGCTACCAGAGGCAGCAACAAAACGAAAGAGCTAATCTAAAAGTCTACAACATTACTACTTAAGTTTACTAAGCGCTGCATCCAATTGTGGATCTCGACCGGCATCAAAATCAGCTACACTGCGTTCAACAGTTTGATCGGGCGTAATACCCTCTTTGTCAATATTCTTTCCCTTTGGCGTAAACCAACGAGCTACCGTAACTTTTAGTAAACTACCGTCTTGTAGTTCTTGCGGTTCTTGTACACTACCCTTTCCGAAACTTTTCACTCCAAGCAGCGTCGCAACTCCGTTATCGCGCAGAGCTCCGGCGGTAATTTCACTAGCACTGGCACTACCTTCGTCAATAAGGACGACTGTCTGCACATTGCCGAGGACCGTATTGCCACGAGCGGTAAAAGTCTTGATGACGGCTCCCCCGCGTTTTTCTTGCAAGACTGTCTTTCCTTCTGGCAACCACAAACCTGACACATTGACCGCCGACTCAAGATATCCTCCTGGATTTCCACGTAGATCAAGAATAACGCCACTCACTTTTTGGGCGGCAAACGTATCGGCTGCTTTTTTTGCAAGTCCATAGGTGTCATCACCAAACCGACTTATTTTAATGTAGCCAACATTGCCATCGAGCGTTTTAGTTTCCACGCTCGCAATCGTTATCGTATCGCGAGTGATTTTAAGCTCAAGTTCTTTGTTTTCGCGAATAATACTCAGCGTTACAACCGAACCTTTTGGACCCCGAATTTTAGTACGTGCCTCATCAATACTGAGACCAATCGCATTCTTACCATTGATTTTGGCTATGATGTCTTTTGGTCGTAATCCCGCTTTTGCAGCAGGCGTTTCGGCAATAGGAGCAACGATGATGACCGCATCTTTATCCTTTCCAAGCTCAGCACCTATTCCTTCAAATGAGCCACTGAGCTGCTCAGAGAACTCCTTTGCCTCACTAACTGGCATATATTCCGTATATGGATCACCGCTTGCCGCTACTAACCCTTTCTTGAGGCCATCTTGCAGTTGTGAAACTGTTAACTGACCATCGTATTTTGAACGTAACTCATCATAGATTCGTTCGACATCTGCATAATCTAAGTTAGCAGGCAGATCTTTGCTTACCGCACTGTTACGCCGAAACGAAAAACTTCCATTACCCGTTTGCACTCCAGCGATGAATATCAACAATACCAAAACAACGACTGACAACTTTTGACGTACTGAAAACTGTGCAAGATTCTTCAAATAATTCTCCCAAAAACCAACCTAATGATGGTTCTATTGTACCTTACATTACACTGATAAAACGCTTAAAAATGGATGAATTGTAACCCAATACGAGATATATCAGCTGAGCTCAAAGAATAGCGTCGGTAAACCCCGTCACCGCCAAGGTTATAATCACTCACTTCAATTGATCCGTCACCGTAAACGTCTTCGACAAATCGTACATGGCCGTACGTACCCTGACTGATTGCAACCACAACACCACCACTTGGGTTTCGATTTACCGTAGCTGAGGTGTTATAAGGCCAATCTTTGGCATGTCCCAGAAGCGAGAGCCCTGCCGGCGTATAACCCTTTACTTGAGCTACGCGGAATGCCGCCCAACTTGTACAGTTTCGATAACCATAGCCCCACTCATCAAAGAGATTACGCGGACTTGATGCCCCGGGATAACCCCAGTCATACTGTCGACAAGGAGGATCGGCTGATCCAGGCCATAAACAAGTTGCATCACCATATTTATAGCCACCGCCACCAGCAATACCGGCAGGTATCCGCCCACCAAGTGCCGCCCGGTTTTCGTCTACCTGTTTTCGATTGAGCTCGGCAACTCGCGCACTGTTGTCTTTAATTTGCTGGTTTAAACTATTCTGCTGATCTTGGTTAAGTGACAAGAGTCTATTTTGCTCAGTTTTCTGAGTTGCTATTTGGTCACGAGCTTTTTCTTGATCTTTAAGATAGCGTTCAACTTCTTCTTTTTGTGCTCGAAGCTGGAACTTTAAGGCAGTTATTTTATCGAGTGTTTGCTTAATCTTGTCTTGCACCGAATTACGGTACTGTTGCTTATCGACAAATTCACTTAAATCTTTGCTAGAGGCCAACATTTCTAAGGTCGATATTTGACCCTCAAGATACATAGTCTTGATGTTTTCGCCCAAGACTTTCTTTTGTCGGGCTAGTTCTTGCTCGGCAGCTTCGATTTGTTTCTGTAAATCATCTACCTGCCGCTGACTGGCATCTATTTGCGCTTGCAAAGTTGCGATTTGAGCTTGTAACTTAGCAATAGCCTCACTGATTGATGAGGCTTCGACACTCAGTACCTGCTTGGCTTTTTTCTGATCTTCAATTGCCTGTTGTAGCTGCGCACGCTCTTGAATTTCTTGAGCGGTAAGGGCATGCACTAATGGCACAGCCACAAACGACAAACCTGCTACTATGGCAATAGCAACCAGCGTTGCTCGAAAGCCAGTCTTTAAAACTAATGTTTGTAGTCTTTTTATTTTTTGCATATACGTTGATATCGTACCATGATAAAAAAGCTTTAGCAATATTCCCTCCTTGCAGCCAGGGCTACTTTGAAGTTTTAAATTTAAGATACCGGCGAGTGGCGATCAGCGAAGATATTGCGCCAATCAGCATACCTATACCGAGTTGTGAACCAAAGAACAACCAGTAATGATCGCTAAAATAGTTACTGGCATATTGAATATCGAGCAGCCCCAGGGTGCTAGCCTCAAATGCTCGAGACGTAACACTAAAAATTACGTGGATAATTCCTAATGAAACAATGCCAGAAACTACACCATACAGCATACTTTCGACGATAAACGGTCCACGAATAAAGTTGGTGCTGGCACCGAGCAAACGCATAATGGTAAGCTCGTCGCGACGGTTGAAAATAGCCATCTGAATGGTATTAAAGATAATCAGCATAGAAATGATCGCAAAGGTAATAACTCCTACGACACCTGCCCTGCGGAAAAAGCTCGTTGCACTCGTTATCTTATCGATGGCCGCTTTACGATCGCCAGAATATGAAGTCTCATCGGATTGCAGAGCCTTAATATCTTTCTGCTCTAGAAAAGTTTTGATTGATTCAATTTTATTGGGATCTTTTGGTTTAATCTGCAAGCTAGCAGGCAGTGGGTTGTCTGTCTGACTAATTGCCTGCAGCAGATCGGGGTTGTCGGCATTTTGTTTACGATAAGCGTCTAGCGCCTGTTGTTTGCTCACAAATTCGACATTGTTTACATTCTCTAGATTCTTAACCTGGTCTATCAGTTGCTCTCGCCGTTTAACTGAAACCTCGTCACGAAGATAGACCGAGATATCAATTCGGTCAGTAATTGTTTTGACCGTGTTGGCAAAAGTAGCGTTAGCTATAACCGAAAATAAAATAATGGTCAGTGTAATCACCATGACAGCGATAGCAGCCATACCAAGCCACGCGTTTCGAATAAAGTTTAAAACGCCTGTTTTGAAAATTCGGCGCCCCATGATTGCACTACGGGCAATGTTCATACGTGATACTCCGCATTGGCTCGATCACTGACAATGGTGCCATCTTGAATAGTAATGACACGGCGTTTCAGTTTATTGACAATTTCTTGGTTATGGGTGGTAAGCAACACGGTCGTACCAAATCGATTAATCTTTTCTAAAACTTTTATAACGTCCCAAGCATGCTTAGGATCGAGGTTTCCTGTCGGCTCATCAGCGATCAAAATCCGTGGCTGTCGGACTATTGCTCTTGCAATCGCCACTCGCTGCCGTTCACCACCTGATAATTCTTTTGGCATGCGACGTTCTTTTCCCTTTAGCCCAACAATATCGAGGACGCGAGGCACGGTATGATTTATTTCTTTATTACCCATGCCAACTATTTCAAGGGCAAAGGCAACATTTTCAAAAACGGTCTTGTTGGGCAGGAGCTTAAAATCTTGGAAGACCACGCCAATTTTACGGCGCAACAGTGGGATCTCTTTGTCTTTGAGCGATTCATAGTCGATACCACCGACAATAATTTTGCCACTAGTAGGTTTTTCTTCTCGGGTTAGAAGTTTTAGGAGGGTTGATTTTCCTGCGCCACTTGGGCCAACAATAATAACAAACTCTTTAGGTTCGACATGCAAACTTATCCGTTCAAGCGCCGGACCACCATTACGACTATATTTCTTTGTTACCCTATCCAACAGAATCATGTAGATTCCATTATACCAAAGTTCTCATGCTTTTTCAGTGGTTATTCTGTCGATAAATGAGCCTCAAGGTAGGCATCAATTAATGGGTTGAGATTACCATCCAGCACACCTTCGGCATCACTCGTCTCATACTTAGTCCGGACATCTTTTACCTGCTTGTATGGGTGCAGTACATAACTGCGGATCTGATTACCCCATTCCGCTGATTGATTGGGGCCCTTTAGCTCACTGAGGTGCTCTTTGTGCTGTTCTAACTGCATAGCTGCCAATCGTGATCGCAAAATAGTCAAAGCTGTTTCTTTATTCTGAAGCTGTGAACGTTCATTCTGAATTGCTACAACAACGCCCGTTGGTAGGTGCGTAACCCGCACTGCCGAATCGGTTGTATTAACACTTTGACCGCCCTTGCCGCCAGATCGATAGACATCAATCTTTAAATCGTCCGCATCAATTGCCAGCTCGTCAGGTTGATCAATTTTGGGCATAACTTCGACTTTAGCAAAACTTGTTTGTCGAAGATTATCGGCATTAAATGGACTTAACCGCACCAGGCGGTGCACTCCAGCTTCACTCGCCAATCGACCGTAAGCGAACGCGCCGGATACTTCTACAGTTGCTCGTTTAATACCCGCTTCTTCTCCTGCTGATTCATCTATTAACTGTAGACTAAGGCCTTGCTGTTCTGCCCAACGGGAATACATACGCAGCAACATTGCTGCCCAGTCCTGAGCATCAGTGCCACCAGCGCCTGCCGTAATGGTAATTACCGCATCGTGATCATCATACGGTCCGTTAAAGCGCAGATCGGCTTTTAATGCATCGAACTTTTGCTGTAGATCTTTTGCTTGGGCAATTAGTTCACTACTCAGAGTAGGATCTTTAAGCGCAACAAGCTCTTCTGCATCACTCAAGCTTTGACCTAAATGCTGCCACGGCTCAATACGCCCTTTTAGTGCAGCTTGTTTTTTAGCTATCACCTGCGCTGCTTGCGCATCATTCCAGAAATCTGGCTGGCTGGCTTGAGCGTCAAGCGCTGCAAGTTCTGCCACACGTTGATCAAGCTTTAATGATAGTACGGCAGCATCATATTTTGCTCGGAGCTCAGCTAATTGTTTGTGCGCTTCATCCATATATTGTCCTACTGGTGACGAGCCCACAGTGGCGCTACTTGCATATGCAAATCGCCCAAGAATGCTTCACTCGCATTGCCTAGTACACCCAGTCCCCATGTATTGTCGGCAAACATTGCCCGACTGACCGCAACAATACCGTCTTTGGTAATAGCATCAATGCGTTCGGGTATTTTGTAATAATCATCAATGTGATCGTCAAAGAAATAGCGATAACTATACCCACTAGCCGTGCCGCCTACTGTTTGACCACTACGTTGATATCGCCCCAGGGCGTATTGTTTAGCAGACTGAATGTCTTCATCTGAGATGTTGCCGTCGAATACATCATGCAGTTCTTTGGTAATAATTCCGAATAAAGCCGTTGCATTAGCCGGTAAGACCTGCGCACCAAACCACCAGTTAGCATTTGTCTTTGTCTGCCCCACTCCGGAGCTCATCGAAGATACCAAACCGCGCTCACGGGCTGTACCAAGTATTCGCGAATACAAGGTTTCAGTGAGCATGGTGTT
>CAYXHO010000017.1:0-12893 GCA_964465215.1 uncultured Candidatus Saccharibacteria bacterium
CCCCACAGATTGCGACGAGCCTGCGGATCAAGTCCGGTTGTTGGTTCATCCAAAAAGAAGATCTTGGGTTTGTGCACCAGCGAGGCCACCACACTAAAGCGCTGTTTCTGCCCGCCAGACAAATTTTCTACATAGCTATTTGCTTTTTCTCCCAAATTTACTTCATCCAGTAGTTCTCGGGTATTTACTTTAACCCCATAGGCCGAGGCCATCTGTTCGAGTTGCTCGGTCAATTTGACGCTCGTCATGAAAGCTGGGCTCTGCGGCTGTACGCCAATGATGTACTTTACAGCCTGCGGGTCTTCAGCCACGTCAACGCCGTCCACTAAGGCTTGGCCGCCGTCTATCGGGCGCAAGGTTTCTATCATCTCGAGCGTTGTCGTCTTGCCGGCACCATTCGGGCCAAGGATACCAAAGATCTCGCCTTTCTGGACACTAAAGCTGACACCCTTCACGACCGTTTTATCGTCGTACTTTTTGGTCAGTCCGGTTACTTCCAGCATCGGTCGATGGGTTTTGCTTGATTTAGAGGATTGCTTCATACCCCTACTATACCAACTTTGATCATGATCCGTCCTGATCAATGGCTAATTAAGGATTTTTGCTGGAGCTTGAGGGTTGTTGGCCGGTTGGAGCGGGGTTCTTTGTACTGGCCACACTAAAACCATAGGCCGTATTTAAGTTCCCGCTTTGTAATAATTCGGTCTCGCTAAACCAGCGGTTGTTATTTGTATGGCTCGGGTCGGCCAATAAGTACTGACCAGTCTGACTGTTGTAATCACGAATCACCAGAATGTGACCGGCGTTCGTAAACATGCCGGGGCCAGCATGCACAATCACCAAACTCTTTGCGGTAATTAACTGCGATTGAATATTTAATCGGTTCGTTGGGTTGGTGAAGTAGCCAAGGGAGTTATAGAGTAGGCCATAGTCTTGAGCAAAGACCGGATACGCATCCCGGTGAGTGCCGTCTGGCGTATGATACCTCGATCCATACCAAGTAGCGATGTCAATCGGCGTCACTGTTCGTGAAAGTGTTGACGCAACCATTGCCATAGACGTCGGACCACAGCCACTGCGTTCCATTGCGATATCGCCTTGCTGAGATGCCGGTGTACCCGTTTTATAGGGATACGAACTTTGCGCCCATCGAATGTCTTTTTGGTTGTAATACGTAAAACTTGGTGAATAGGCGAAACTTTGAATTAAAAATCCGACACCGACAATTACAAATATGGCCGTAGTGATAAGAATAATTGTCTTTCGGCGAACCTTGCTCAATCGTACGCCAAGCTGCTTGAGGAATGATTTTTTACGCTGCTTTGCCATGCTTTTGTTTATAGTATCACAACCAATAGAAATGACCCGGGTTTCCCCGGGTCTTTCTAGACATTTTTGGAACGTTTTTTAAGCAACTATGCTAAAAACTATTTTGTACGCTTGACGGTAAGAAAACCGTTGCGTGGGTTTTCGTTAACTTCCATACCACTTGGAAGATCGGTTGCTTCTGGGCGCTCGTCCTTGCTGAAGTAGTAGATAGTCTGTTCTTTGCCGCCGCGAAGTACAACTGCTTTTGAGTTAAGGTAGTATGTTACACCCTTAGAGTTTGTGTGCTTGTAAGCCATGTTTATTGCTCCCTCTCTTATTCGTTATTAGTGCACCCCTAACATACTCCGGTCACTTCGGTGATGTCAATAACTTTTGCCACTTTTATCTTCTTTCACCCCTGTTAATTTTGTCTTCAGATTAGAGGTCGTGGAGCTCGGCTTTGGCCCACCGCTCCATGCCAAAACGCACTGCACACAGGGCCACCAAGACACTGGCTAGCACCAGCGACCAGCCCGCCACATCGGGCGACCAGGTTGGTGAAACAAAATCGAACTTATACAAAGTATCTTCAATTGGCTGTTGGACAACACCCTTAGACGAAATGTATTCCGTAACACAGGGGATGCGGCCACTGCCGGACAAGCCCACCGGAAAGCGCTTCTCGCACTCGGCCTGGGCTTCGGAGTATATCTGGGCATTTTGCTTACTAACTTCAGCCTGCTGGGCCTGCAGTAACCGTTCATAACGATACTTCAGCTGAATTGGCGGCTTAATAGCGTTGGGCCCGCTGGAGAGGTTAGTATTCATATGCCCATGCACGTACTTACGCAGCTCCCGCAAGGCGGTTTCGACATCACCATTATCTTTATCTACTTGATTGACGTTGTCACGCAAGCGCAGGGCCGTTACGTTGTTGTTTCTGAGCGATAACACGCAAACCACACTGCTAATCACTGCGGCGGCCAGCAGCACCAAAATATTGACATGTCGGATAGCTCTCAGGAGGCGGCGAAAGAATGATTTGTTTAAATCCATATGCTTATTATGCCCTACATTGCTCACACCTAAAAACAAACCAAGCATCCCGCTATTCGGCAGGGTATACTAGATATATGCATATTTACTTTAGCGGTATTGGCGGCGCTGGCATTGGCCCATTGGCCATGGTCGCCCAGCAAGCTGGCTACACTGTCAGTGGCAGCGACAAACAAGACTCTAGCTACATTGCCTATTTACGCAAACACGGCGTTACCAATATTCATATCGGCCAAGATGTTGCCGGCATTGCCAAAGTGCACGAACACACCCCTATCGATTGGTTTGTCTACTCTTCGGCTATCCCCAAAGAAAATCCCGACCATCCCGAACTCTTGTACGTACAGAGTCAGCACATTAAACACAGCAAGCGTGACGAGCTGATCAACCAAATAGTCACCGACAAAAAACTACGTATGGTAGCCATTGCTGGCACGCATGGTAAAACCACGACTACAGCCATGGCTGTGTGGCTGCTTAGCCAGCTCAAGCAACCGATTAGCTACATTCTGCCGGCCAAAACTACTTTTGCCGAGATGGGCCATTTTGACCCAAAAAGCCACTTGTTCGTGTATGAGTGCGATGAGTTCGACCGCAATTTCCTGGCCTTTCGGCCGCACCTCAGCCTGATCACCGGCGTCAGCTGGGACCACCACGAGATATTCCCCACCCGCGAAGATTACCAGGAAGCCTTCAAAGAGTTCATTGGCCAGAGTGACCGCACCCTGTTGTGGCGAGAAGACTATGACTACTTGAACCTGCGCGGCACAACCAAAATGGATGTACTGGAAAGCGACCACCCCCACATTAATGACATTGCTCTGCCCGGCCGCCTGACTCGTAACGACGCCTGGCTGGTCATCCAAGCCGTCCACGAGCTTACTAAGACGCCGGTCAAAGAATTACTGCCGCTGATGAGCGCCTTTCCCGGACTACAACGCCGCATGGAGCAGATTGCTCCAGGATTATTTAGTGACTATGCTCATACACCCGAAAAGATTCGCGGTGGCATGAGCGTTGCCCTTGAAATGGCCGCCACGGCCAACGACGGTAAAGGCCAGAACGTGGTCATAGTTTACGAGCCGCTCACCAATCGTCGACAGCACTACATGCTCGATGATTACGGCGATTGTTTTACCGGCGCAGCGCACGTTTACTGGATTCCTAGCTATCTTGCCCGCGAAGACCCTAACCAACGAGTCATCCCGCCAGAAGAACTTATTACCCATTTAGCCGACCCAGCTATTGCCTCGCCCATGAAACGCGATGAACAGCTGAAAGCCGTCATCCAAAAACACCTCGATGCCGGCGATATGGTGGTCGGCATGGCCGGCGGTGGTGGTAACAGCCTGGACGAATGGCTGCGATCTAACTTTGCAGACTAGCTAGTTCTTTAAGATACGGCAGGAGTCGATCCATGACCTCTTCTAGCCTGAATAAGTGCGTAAATCCAAGACGTCCAACGGTTTTGTTATGAAAATTCACGCGGAAGCGAGCTACTTGTTTTTCGAACTTCTGATCTTGCTCAGCTTCAATCATTCTAATGACATCCGAAATGTCTGCGGCAGAGATATGGGGAAAACGCTTTGACAACAGAACTGTGCAGCCTTCGGGGCTAATCCAGTCGGTACCTTCAGTGTCTTTAAAAAGTTTCCATGGATTTATTTCGGGAGCGCTGGTGTGTAGTTCCAACACATCGTTTACGTTAAAGAGGGGTACAATATTGCCACCACTTCGACCATTTATTACTCGAACTAGGGGCTTATCGCCTTCAATAGCATCAAGGATTATCTCTTTTGGCAAGTAGCCATTGAACCCAAGTTGAATTGCTTCAAATGTTTGCCACTCATATTTTTGAGTACCTGATTCGTTTTTTGCTATACCTCGAGCATCAATAATTTGGGCGTTCTTGATCATATCTACGTACCGCGAGTGGTATGCGGTTATCGTTTGAGTAGGCATAGCCTGACGCAACCGCTCGAAGTCGCGATCAAGCATAGATACATCGACCCCGCCAGCTATAGCACCCTGCTCGATTCCGTCCATATTAAAAACATCCGGAACGAGCACAGGAGGCAATTCCATATTGCCCTCTTCTAGCTCGATACCGTCAAATAAGTCTATCGCCACAGATACTGGCGCACCCGGGTGTGTTCGGCCAATACGCCCCACGCGTTGTATAGCTAGAAGTGGTGAACGTGTTGGGCGCATATTAATAATCGCCTTTGCCTTGTCACTATCCCAACCCTCACGAATAACATCCACAAACGTTAGCCAGTCTATCTGTCCCGCTTCGAATTCCTGGTAGTATCGTTTGCGTAGTTCCGAGTTAGGATCGCCTACCACATAGCGTGCCCGCATTAACCGCTCTTCACCTGTTACTGGGTCAATCATGGTGGTCTGGTTAATCATTTCGGCAAGAACTTTTGCATGTGCCGTTTCATCGCCCGGTATTGCCGGCATTATTCCGGAATAACCCATTTCGCTCAACATGCGAGCATAATTAACGCCAATACGGTTTCGTTCTTCGCTAAAACGCATTTGTCGTATTGTTGTTCGATCATAGTCACCGTTTACATCTAGGCTTACCCCCTGGAATCTGAGGCCTGTTTCGTGGACAAACATTGCGATTGGATTAACAATCTTGCGCCGCATGGCTTCTTGCTTAGTTAATTCGTGAACTTTCTGCTCAAAATAATCTGCAAGGGATCGATTGTAATATTCATCGGTTGCCGTAAGCCCAATCACTGCCACGTCTTTTCGTTCTGCAAAGTCACGAATCGACTGCCATGTCTCAGAACCAATAGCCCGATGAGCTTCATCGCAAATTACCAAACCGAACTTAGCAACAGCTTCGTTATTGGCATACCTCATCGCAATGGCTCTGGCTTTACCTTTTGCGTACGCGCGAGAATCTCGTACATAGCCGATTTCATCAACTATGTCCTTGGCTTTTTCTTTTGCTTCCCCTGGCACTAGACTCGCTATACCGGGCCTATGCTGAAAACGATGACGCAGCAAGAACAATGCCATATAACCTTCTGCTGGGTTAAGTCCGAACATTATAGATGCTTCTGTCTCTAAAGTCTCTAGGGGAATATCAACAAAGTCTACTTCGGGTTGCTTGGAATCTCTGAATGCTTTTCGGTGTTCACGCCGACGACTATTCATCCAATTGGCGGCTTTTCTAATATTTCCTCCAGGTAACTGTGCGCAGATAGTCTTAATTTCTTGGATTTTACGAAAAGAAGACTGTTCGGTATCTGCAATCTCGCAGATTCTTGTAAGGCCGAATTTACTAGCTTCTGGTATAGCCTTTACCTTTGGACCGTTCAGGAAGGCTTCTGCGCCGTCCCTAACGTGCTCGACTTCTTGTGCGAAATAAGCGCTAAATATATGGTGTTGGAGTTTGTCATTAAGTTCCCTAATTCGCACCTTGCAGTCTTCTACTTCAAGCTCGTAAGCGGCAACCTGAGCCAAAACATCTTCTTTAGACAAGTGTTCGCCGTCTACAAAACCAGAAATAAGATTACGGAAAGTATCATAGGTTGTCACCAAAACTTCGGCTTGAGAAATGTTATCAATACGCTTTCGGGGAGTCATTCTGCCGTTAACAGCCCGTACTTCAAGTTCGGGAGCAAACCCTTTAAAGCCTCGTTTTTTTCCAGTTTTTTCGTCCACTCCACCAACCGTCTGATAAACCAGGTCAACCGTTGGCGCCAAAACAATAATACGTTGTGGTTCTCCCGCCTCTTTAGATGCCTCGATAAGCTTTTTACTGAGCTCAACAAACAGTACCGTCTTACCGGTACCAGTAGGTAGTTGAACATAACATTCTCGCCCACCATCTTTATAGAACTGAACTATGTCTTCAAATGCATCTTGCTGATGTTCACCAAGCACCGTATCACTATCTAGTGCTAACGAGCCAAGATGCGAAGCAATTAATGCAATTTCATCTTCGGTTAACCGATCTGTTGTTCCTGGCTCACGAAATAAATCAGCCTCGGCTTGGGAAACCTGGGGCTGCTCGGGATCATAGGTCGGATCGCTCATCTCAGTTAATTCCTTATTCGATATCCAAAATTGGTATCTCGACTTGGTCGTCACGGGTGGTGCTCATAGCTGCAGCCTCTACAAGAAGTAATTCGACTCGCGCCACAGCAGCACGAGCATTGGCCGGCTCTTTCTTAAAGCGCGGTACGTCCATTCGACCCCGATGAAATACGCCGATAGTGTATGAACGTAGAGAGTCAATCGATGATCCTAACTGCTCGGCAAGCAGGGGGTTAATAATTGTAGATTCTGCTACCAAACGATCTTTTTCTTGGAGCAAGATACGTAGGTTCGCTTCGATGTCTTCTAGAGACATGGTATGTTCACCCTCGCCGGTAGCTCTTGTACTATTGCCGGCCGATAGTAGGTCGCGGACATAATCGAGCACTAAGAACTGTGATTCGGCTATACCACGCTCCCAAGAAACTCGCGTACCTTCGACTGGTTTGGTGGGGCCAACTAATTGGAATTTCAAGTTGGTCTGGTAAAAATCAGAAAACTGTTTGAGTAAGCCGTGGTTAGCCCAGTTTGCATACTCTCGTGAGTTCCTCTCGAGGGGCCCTCTGGCGCCTGGCGCCGGATCGATATGATTGCTCACAAATGAACCAAAGCTTGTCGTAACATCGTCGTCACTCGAGATGAAATGAGTAGCCAAACGTCCAATATAATAACTATAGCCTGGAGCTGAACTGATATCGGCAAGATGCTCTTCTAGACTCCGCCCAAGATATTCTCGAACTCTTTTTTGCATCTCTAAGACTTGCTCAGCTGTAAATATATCTAGTAAGCCGTGCGTTTCCTTGCCGTCCTCACGACTAATAACTACAAGGCCTGATATTTCTTGAGCGGCATCTAAAAGCTCTTCTACTAGTTCGCTATTGGTTTCATGAATCGGGTCACGCATTAACTCCGCAGCAGATACCTCGGGTGGCATTTCAGAAACAGCTGCATGACTATGCAGTATTTCTATTCCGAATGCAAGTTCAGGGCGATGTGTAGCGAGCGGTAAGGTAGACATTAGATTACCCCCGTATTTCTAATACTGACGTCTACGGGCACACCTTGTACAGTGACTACCGTATGTCCGTCGTCATCGCCTTCGCTAAAATCTCGAAAGTCGGCGTCGTCGATACGACCGTTCATATCATGACCATACGGGCGGTAGTGACCTGCCCAAGTACGACGACCCACAATGGTAGTACCCAGGCTCTCTCCTGCCTCTCGGGTTTGTGTAGCTCGTATATCGCCAATATGCTTGTCTATTTGGGCTATAACACTTCGATACCTAAACAGCATGTCTCCCTGCACTGGAGATAAATTTGTTCCATGTTCACTAGACATAAGTTTCGCTAAATGCAATAAATTATTTGGATTATAAATTTCAGCAAGTTGGTACAATTCTTCAAGGCTCAACATATCTAGCGAGCGGATTGGTGCACGAGTTTCGATAAAACTACTAACTTCGGCTTCGGCTCTAGTGGCGTGTTTGCTTAGGTCTTCTTCTGGGGTAGTTGCTTCTTGAAATTCAACTCGTGCATGCAGAGCAAATTGTTGAATTGCCCGCAGAACGTCCGTTTCGTCTTCACAGTAAGTATCTCTGTGATCGGTAAGAAAGGCTACAAGATTGTCACCAGTCAGCAATTCGGCAACTTCCGGGTTAGGCCGTTGGCCTGGACTATCGACATCAAAAAGAAAGGATTTCAACTCAGAAGTATATAAATACCGCTCATGTTCATGATATTCACCTGCCATTATGCTTTATATTAACATACTTGCTTATTTTAGTCAACCCTTGACCCCTGTTAAAAAATAAGGGTTTTATACAAAGCTATCTTATTCTGATTCAAAAAAATTATAAAAATAGCTGTACGGCACCTTGGCGAACAATTTCTACGGCGTCATCGATGGTATCCCCAAAATAGTTTTTAGCCTGCGCTATGGTTGTTGCTGGTGGTTCACCCGGTTTATTTGCGCTAGAGGTCAGCAACGGACCGGTTTGCTCTAATAGTTCTATAATTCTTGGGTCATCGACGACTCGGACAGCCAGCGATCCAACACCTTGATCTAAATATGTTAAAGCTGTGTTGTCTGTAGGAACAATAACCGTTACAGGGCCGGGCCAAAATTGCTCCACGGCTCGAAGGTATTTTTTCTTCAATCCTAAGGTAATAAGTTGTTCGACGTTGGCTGCAATCAGTGTACCGGGCTTCCGCTCTCGATTCTTGGTTTCGTACAATCGTTTTACAGCTTCTTGATTACTAGCTACACAAACTAATCCATACACCGTATCAGTGGGGAGTACGCCAATGGCACCATGCTGCAGTTCTTCGAGCAACGTTTCGTCCATACTATGAACATAGTTTGTCATGGGACATAGTGTATCAAGACTGCTACACTATAGACATGAGCTTTTTAGCATCAATCTTGAGCGGTACTGACGTAACTTTATTTTCTCAACCAAAAGCCTGGTTCCAAACGCATGGTGTCAATATATTGATTATTGTTGTTGGCGCATGGATAGTCCGACGCCTGGCCGTTGCACTTATTTTGGGAATTCTCAAGCAAGCCGTCCGTACTCATCCATTCGCCAGCGAAACCGACCGCCGCAAGCGCGTCGATACCCTCGACAGCCTCATCAACGCCCTCAGCAAAGTTGGCATCTGGCTGATTGCCATCACCATGATCATCGACGAAATTGGTATAAACACCGCGCCCCTACTGGCCAGCGCCGGTGTGGCTGGCGTAGCCTTGGGCATAGGTTCGCAGTCGCTCATTCGTGACTTTACTAACGGCTTATTTATCATCCTTGAAAACCAGTACCGTGTTGGTGACTATGTACAGTTTGCTAACGTTCAAGGCATCGTGCAAGCCATTACCATTCGTAGTACTATCCTACGTGACTTCGACGGCAACATTCACCATGTGCCCAATAGCAGCATATTGGTGAGCACCAACATGACCTTCGGCATTAGCGGCATCAACCTGGACATCACCGTCCCTATGGATACCGACATGGATAAGCTCGAAAAAGTTATCAACAAAGTTGGCGAGGACTTAGCCGAAGACGAAAAATGGGCTACTAAGATCAAGCGCAAACCCTACTTTGCTCAAGTGGTGCAGTTTACCGAAAAAGGTCTACTGATTAAAATCATGGGCGAAACTACCCCTGGATCGCAGTGGAAAGTCCGTACCGAGCTCTTAAAGCGCCTGCGTCAAGCCTTTGCCAAAAACAAAATTACTGTTTCTGGCACGGCTCCTATTACACCCAACAAGTCACCTATTGCCGCACCGAGCCCAACTGTTACCAAGAAATAACAGATCAATACATTTACAATTAAGCAACAAAGCACCTTGAACCTACCAGTTTTTTTAATTAATATATTATTTAACTTCATTAAAAAGTATGCCTCACCCCCCTGATCAACGTCATTCTAAAGGTATCATACATAAAAGTTAGTTTTTTGATTGATTAGGCGTCTGAAAAACGCCAGGGTAACTTCCTGACGTTTTCAGAGTAATGTTGAAATTGCTTTTTAAAGTGTACTGCACTTTACCTGTAGTGTATCGGTGCCTGCATTCTAGTAAAATCTAAGATCTATCGAGGCAACATAACCGTCTTTTTTACTAGAATGTGCAAGATAGAAAGGGCCCACTAGTTTATATCGGGCCGTAATTTTAGCTTTAGAACAACGAATGACATACCCGTTTCCTAAATCAGAAACTGTATTATCCAAGTCGCCAACATTATCAATATTAGTTCTATAGCCCTGGTAATCAGGGTCAGCTAAATACATAGAACTACCTGTGTCATTAAAGTAACCTTTCAATGTTGCACACCAATCATACACTTGACCTTGAGGGATTGTTATCCCCCATTTCTTATCCGTAATAGTTGCATAATTAGGCTGACTTTGATCTGGGCTGATACCTGGCAACTTAATTACCTGGGTATTATTTTTTGACGACTCTTTATATATAGAAGGTTTATCTACTGTATTCCATTGAAACCCGGGAATGCTATCATCAGCTCTTAGCGTCCCAGCTGCAACAGTGTAGGAAAAAGTTTGCTTTTGCCCATTGTTAGGGGCATAGGCAAAACTCTTATACACTGCCAGTCCACCACCGATTACGGCAAAGACTAAGACGGTAGCGAGAATACGGCCTTTGAGGGTGTTGAGTTTTAGTTTGCTTATGAGGGATTGTTTTTGTTTAGTGTTGGTTGATTTCTTTGCCGCTGGCATGAGAAAGGACCTTTCGATTATGTTTATGGTTAGTTTAAGTTATATATTATTACGAACAATAGGGCAACCCTATAGTCCAAGTGTGGTGTCACTTAGATCGGACTCCAGTACATCGGTAGCCTGACCGAGCGAAGTCAATGAAGTGTCGATAGCTTTCGTCGCGGCGTCAATATCTGCCGTTGTAGCGGGTTTCTTTGTAGCCGCCGGAGTAGAGGTTGTTTTAGTAGTTTGGGTAGTCTTAGTTTGTTTATTGTTTTGCCAATAGGCATACCCGGCACCGGCAAGCAGTCCGAGAGCGATTAGTATTGCCATGAAGATTGGGAACCATCCATGCTTCTTGGGCCGAGGGGCGGTTGGTGCTTGTTGCACACGAGATTCAGACTCTGTTTTTTCTTGGGCCTCAATTTCAGCCAAAAGACTTCCGCTCGTCGCTTGTGCAGATGGAGGATTTTGCTCAAAGGTTGCAGGTTGAGTCGGCGCCATAACGGGGCCGCCGCTGGCTGCATTTTGTGGAGCACTAGAGAGAGGCGCAGAAACACTTGATGTTGCAGATATCTTCTCTGTCAGAGGCGCGGACGAGACAGTAGGCTCTGAACCAGCTACCGGAGCGGCCGTATACACTGAATTAGCGGTTGGCGCCGCTGAGCGAGGTGTTACGCCAGCAATATCAGTAACTGGCGTGGTATTAAACGCTCGGGGCGTTGTAGAAGATTGAGGTCGTCGAATATCGTCCATTATTGTGCCGCTCCTGTATTTGTAGATTCTGTGGTGTCTGAAGTGCTCGCTTTAGCTAATTCCTGACGCGCCGTAACGAGTGCCGCCCGAATAGCGGGGATGGATTCTACCACTGTTTTAGCTTTGTCGGCCATTGCTTGTCGATCAGCACGAGCAGTCAGTAGTGCGGCCTTAAAAGCTGTCGGGTCTGTTACACAGTCTAGTTCTGCTGTATCTGCTAGATCTGCCTTAAGAGTTTCGTAGGCAGTTTTGTAGTCGGCCACAGCCTTATCAAATGCTGCTTCGGCCGTCTCAAGATCTTTTGTCTCTATCTCGGCATCCTGTAAGCCACTTTTTATACTCGTTACTTTTGTCGTTATAGCAGTAAACAGTTTAGTTCTGGCCGTATATGCTGCCGTACTTTTAGTCGTCAGTGCACTCACTTTTGCTTGAGCCGCCTTACAGCTCCCCTTAAGCTTTGTTTCTTCGGCAGCAGCCAACTTAACAGCTTGTTTTGTCTTATAATTTGCAACTCGTTCTGCCAACTTTGCGGCCTTTTGGGTTGCATTATTTTGCGTTGAAGCATTTGAACTATCCTGTGCAGCAGAAGCAACCGGGACAAACAATATAGTCGCCAAAAACGCTCCTACGAGCACACCTAAGCTTATTTTTTTCTGTAGCATAAACCATTACCCACTTAACTTGCTTATGCCTTTAGTTTACCACAGTGACTGTAGCTACTCGAGGCCAAATCGACCTTTCTTTTGCACTATAAGTCCTTCACGCAATAGATCCTCCAATACCAACGGTAAACGCTCATCACCGATGTCTTCTAATAATTGCTTCATGGTCTTGGCGCTATCGGCTAATTCACGCAAAACTTTTCCTCGAACCTGCCGATTGGATCCAGCAAAAGCAGACTGTTTGGCGTAGTGTTTACTTGCTCGTGACGCATTACCAACCGTTGCCTTGAGTTGAGTGCCGTAATCCATAAGCGCCCAGTACCACTCCCTTGGAGATAGCCCTTGAGCTTGCGCTTCTTTAAGGACTTGTTCGAGCAAAGGCCTAAGCTCTGAATCGTGAACATCAGTTCTATCATTAAAAAAGTGATGAATAAAAACCGTCCGTATGTTGGTTTCAATAAACACCACCGGCTGATCGTAAGCATAGGCGCAGATAGCTCCAGCGGTATTGGCGCCAACACCCGGCAGCCGAGTAAGTTCCGTCTGGTCTTTTGGAAATATTCCACCATATTCCTTCACCACTATCTGGGCAGCTTGCCACAAGAACTTTGCCCGCCTGTTGTAGCCCAGCCCACTCCATAGCTTGAGTACATCTCCAAGGCTTGCCTTAGCTAATTCCTGTACGGTCGGGTACGCTTTTAAAAATTCTGTGTATTTTGGTTCCACGCGAGCTACCTGTGTTTGCTGCAGCATAATTTCACTCACCAAGATTTTATATGGCTCGAAAGAGTTTTCTGGTTCTGATTTTCGCCATGGCAAGTCTCTACCATATGTA
>CAYXHO010000018.1:0-12783 GCA_964465215.1 uncultured Candidatus Saccharibacteria bacterium
TGACCAACAATATGATACATCTAATTGGCAAACTCGTAAGTTGCTCGGTAGTACTTATGGCAACTTGAGCGGGGCGACAATAGGTTCAGCTGTTGTCGGTGGCAATCCGGTCAGTACTATCGCCTATGCGATTCAGGATGGTAGCAGTATCGATGAAGACAGTACTCCTAATGGAGAAATAGTTGATCCAAGTGGCCCTGGCGTTCTGGCTGCGTTGACAGAAGAGGGCGGCTCTACTGGCGGAAACGCTGGTGGCAAATCGAGCGGCTCGGGATTAAGTGAAACAGGCGCAAAAAGTGTCGGAGTTATTGCTGTTATAGTGCTGATTAGTGCAGTAGTGGCAATCGTGTACATACGAAAAAAACCACACTTTAATGTGCGGGATCGTATTTTAAAAGCGGATAAGCGGGTGCTCATCGGTGTAGTAATTGTAAGTGTGTTATCAATTGGTTCGATTGGTTTTGTGGTGCTTCGTTCAGACACTAAACCTAAAAAAAAGGTGGTCTATGACGCAAAAGATCAGGTCCAGGATCTTAAGGATGGGTTGCTAGATATTCCAGCCGATGCCAAAAGTTTTGTATGCGATGTTATTCCTTCTAAGAAAGTAGAAGACGCTACTGGGCAGTCATTTAAAGCTGGGCGTGTTACCATCCCTACTACAAAGACAGACGAAGGTCAGGTTGCTGCTTGCGGTTATGATTCGGATAATTCAAAGTCTACAATTAGTTCGATTATCATAACTCAGAGGCAATTTAGTGACGGGGCAAAGGCAAAAAGCTCATTTGAATTACTGAAAAAAGTTTCAAAGAACAGTACAAGAATAAATGATGTTGCGTATTTCGATGCTAATGCTAGACAATTAGTTGCTCTTAATGGGTCAACATTAACTACCGCCAACGTGGCTATACGCGATAAAGATGTTTTCAACAATGACGTGTTTAAATCATTGAACTCTATACTGTAGATTTATGAACTACCAGTGTCTAATGGGGAAAACAGATTGATCTGTCGTTTGTATCCATTGAAGCTACAAGACTCGCGGAGTCTTTAAGAGAGGTATTGCCTAAAACATATGCTCCACCTTGAACATCAGTTTGACCTTCGTCGAATTGTCTGTCTACAAGAGAAATGTCCTTAATATCTCCGGCTGGAGATGTTGTCACTTCTACGCGAGCTAGAACGCATACTGACGATCCAATACCAACATTCGGAAAGGTAAAGGTGTTATCGGGGCCTTCAGTTGGTTCAATATTTCTGTATTGAAAACCTCTTGATTCAAATTGGCGTGTAATGATATGCGTTTTAGCGTCTAATTCTGGTGAAGTTTCAGGGGCATTACAAGCACTGCTCAGTATACCAGACAAGGCAATTGCCTTTACCGCGTTTCGTAGTTTCATAGCAATATTTTAACATGATAAAGAAGAAAAAGAAAGCAATAAAATAACTTCTATCTTATGCAAGAATATTATATAATACTGTTAATGAACATGACAAGAAAAATTAAGATTGGACTAATTGGTGGTTTGTGTGGCGCCGGAATAGGCTGGTTAGGTGGAAACTATGAAATTGATAGAATTGCTGAACCTATGCGTCCGTTGCCTTCTCGGATTGATACCTATAAAGCCCAGCTACAAAAGGTTGAGCATATGCGATGGACTGTAAGCAGGGCTCTTGGCGAGGAATGTGTTGAATCAATTTGGGACAGGCTACAATTCGGTCTGACAGTTGGCGAGGTTTCTAGACAACAAAGGGAAAGAAATTCTCAGATGTGCTCTAGTGACACGGTATCCATAGATGCAGTTGTTAAGGCTGTTGAAATTGTAAGAGTATTACATACTCGCGTTGATGATGAAATATCTACAGCAGAAGAGGCAAGCTCTTACCTATCTTATAACGATAGACTTCTCAACCCTCTACCACTATTAACGGCTTTAGGAACTGGTATGGCAGGGGCGGTGGCAGCTGTAGGTGTACTTGATATGCTGAGTTCAAAAGAAAACCAATAAACCATATTGGCACTCCTAGCCCTCAAGTGCTAAAATATAATCATGAAACAGCGTATAAAACAAACGCTTTCGGAGTGTGTTTTTACCAGAATCTACGGCAATGTACTGAGCATCGGAGGTGCATTAGGTTTGATTGCCATGACTTGGCAATCGAGTGAACGTATTCATATGCTCAAGAACCCGGGAGTTACACTGCAATGTAATCTCAATCCTGTTGTCGACTGTGGTAGTGTTCTCAGTAACCGTCTGGCGGCACTTTTTGGTTTTCCGAATGCCTTTTTAGGCATGATTTTCTTTGCTATTTTAGCAACCAGCGGTCTGGTGTTACTTTCTGGAGGAACTTTTAAAAGTTGGTATCGCCATTTTGTACTGGCAGTAACCTTATTCTTGGCCGGGTTCAGTGTCTGGTTCTTTGGTGTTAGTTTGTATAGCATCGGCAAGATCTGTATCTTTTGTGCGGTCGGTTGGCTGGTGAGTGTGCCGATTGTATGGTATGGTATTCGACAGTATTTACAGACGTCACCTAAAAAGTTGTCAGAGCCTGGACAGCAGGTATTGCAATGGCTTACAAAACATCATATTGACGTAGTAGTGCTAACCTATGCGGTGATGCTGCTACTATTTTTAACAAGATTCAGGGAATACTACTTTGGCTAAACGAGATTATTATGAAGTGCTGGGCGTCGCCAAGGGTGCCAGTGACGATGAAATTAAAAAAGCTTTCCGCAAGAAAGCTATTGAACATCATCCCGACAAAGAAGGTGGCGACGAGGCCAAATTCAAAGAAGTCAACGAAGCATATGAAGTCCTTAAAGACGAACGCAAACGGCAGCGTTATGACCAGTTTGGTCATGCCGGCGTTGGTACTAGTGCGGCCAGTGACGGGCCAGGTGGTAATCCGTTTGGTGGTGGTTATAGCGGACAAAATATGAACTTCGACTTTGGTGATCTGGGGCTCGGCGACATATTTGGGAGTTTTTTCGGTGGCGGTTTTGGTGGCAATCAAAGTGGGCGCGCAAAACGCGGCCGAGATGTCGAGACAAGTGTAGAGCTTAGTTTCGAAGAGGCAATTTTTGGCAAAGAGCACCAGCTAAAGGTGACACTCGAAGATATCTGTGAACACTGCAAAGGTACCACTGCTGAGCCTGGCCATGAACTAAAAACCTGCGATACCTGTAAGGGTCAAGGTCAAACCATGCGTGTTACCCAAACTATTTTTGGTAATATCCAGCAAGCCAGTGTTTGCCCGACTTGTAAGGGCGCCGGCAAAGTGCCAGAAAAAGAGTGCACCGTCTGTCACGGTAAGGGCACTCAGCGCAAAGCACAGGATATCACCATAAAAATACCTGCAGGTATCGACGACGGTGCAACCATTCGACTGCGTGAACATGGTGAAGCTATTGCTAATGGACCAAAGGGCGACTTGTACGTCCATGTACGTGTTAAGCCGCACAAGCACTTCACCCGTGAAGGAGACTTGGTTCTCAGTGAAGAACGTGTTTCTATGGTAGACGCTGCACTTGGTACCGAAATTGATGTCCAAACCGTCGATGGCCCCATTCGCATCAAGATTCCTGCTGGAACACAGAGCGGCACCGACTTTAAGTTATCTGGTCATGGTGTGCCCCACTTGCGGGGCAGTGGCCGCGGTGCGCACATCGTAACCGTTACTGTTGAAACGCCCACTAAACTTACTCGTGAGCAGCATGAGCTACTTGAGCGATTCCGCTCATCTAGCCGTAAGCGCGGATTATTTGGCTAATTCTCCGGATCTTCGTTGAAGTCCAAAACTTCAACGCCGGTGCGCATGAATTCGAGGCAGCTTGCGCCAATATCTTGCCAGGCTCTGTTGTTGGCGGCGATTGCGCCGTCGCTTTGGCCATACGCATCCATATCGGCAAGCAAAATTATTCCAAAATCGTCTAATTGAGATGGTGTGTGTTCTGAAAACCAGGCATTAAGTCTGTGTGTCGCAAATTGATGTGTAGCTAGGAGTTCAGGTTGTTGCTGACTGTGTGCTTGGATCTTTGCGCTTACGCTTCTAAAAACCTGCCGAGGAGCTTCTTCGCCATGCATTTGACGAAGTTTGTTGGCTCCAACAGTACGCAGTAGAGGGAGTGACGGTGTAGCAATCAGTAGCCTGGATCCATCACATCTAAGATAATTACCTTCATAGAGGCGCATCACTTCAAAGTCGACACAATCTACAGCATCGGCCGCATCGGTAAATACATTACGCTGCCAATGAGTTGATTCAAAGCTGGGTGGTTGGAGTGCCATAAGTAAATCCTTGCTGGTCGGCAAATGGCGAATCAGAGCACTAGAACAGGAAGAACAGCTACAAGTGTCACGGGTTCGCTACTAGCTCGGTTTATCTCAAGCGACCAATATGAAGATAAACGTCATTGCTGACAAATGCCACAGACGTGGTTAATATATAATACAATACTTTAAAATATAAGTCAAAAAAATTAGCGTCGTGAATACCGTAAAAGTGAAACTCAGCAAGCCGCCTGCCGGTACATTTAACGGGGCAATCGCGGAAATGACATTGCAGCCAAGATGGCTCTTTAATTATCGTTAGTATGATTACTGCCTTGTCTGGAATTGTAGGGGTGCTGTCAAATGTAGCTAACGCAATTTTGTTGCGTCAATTTGTAAGGTGCCTACGATTTACTATGTCCTCGACGGTTTTTTGGTCTCGGACTGCTTGAGCGCTGTGTTTTGCAATGATCTCTGCCGCCCGTATTGCCCGTTTGCCCGTTAGTTTTGTTACGGTTCCTTGAGGAGCATTATCTATTTCTTCGGCAGTTTTGAACGATGCCTTGTAGCCGTCTCGTCGAACCGAAACGCCATCTCCATTTTCAGATACTATATAACGAGCTTGGCTGTTAGGGGTTACGGTTGTCATTTGTGCAGACAATCCGCTGTGTTCAATGCCGCTGCGTTCATCAATTTAAACTTCTTTACCCCTATAATCTGGTGATGCATAGGCGCTGCCTATCTCGGAGTTTTCATATTTAAAGCCTCTTGGGCGTGGTTTGCTTGGGGGTTGGAGTCTCTCTGAGCTCTTCTCTTACGGGATCTAATGCTTCAGAAATAGAATCCGGACTGGATGAGGTGTCGCTGGAATTCAAGCCCTCTACGACGCCGCGCGCAATATCTGCTGCTTGACGTTGGACGTCCTCTTCATTTGGGGGTGCTGGAAAATTTTCTGCCATTTTTAATCCTTTTTATTTTTACTTCTTTACTTTGAATCTAGCATAATAATGCTTTTGAATCAATAGCAGAGGGCGTAACTTGCAACTTTAGCAAAGAGTGATGTCTTGTAGTGTTAAGTTTATCGCTGGTTACAGTTGGCTTTTGACTTCGGTCAGGGCGTCTTGGTAGGTATTGACCGTGATGCCGCTGGCTTGGATGGCGGCCAAGTGCTCAGCAAAGACGTTGGTGTAGCTGTCGTATGGGCCAGGGTTGCTGGCGACGCGGTGGTAGACCAAGATGAGCCAGGTGTTGCTGGCTTGGGCTTGGGCGATCCAGCTGGCAACTTGGTTGGCGCTGGTTGTGTCGAGGATGTTTTGGACTCGCAAACGGTAGGCGTTGAAGTTGTCTTTAGAGTTGTAGCCTTCGTCCACGGTGCGGTGAGATTGGTACAAGCTGGCAATGGCGTTATTGACGGTAGCATTGTAGTCGCCATATGGTGTGGCAAAGTTTGGTACCGGTTGACCTATGATGCTTTCTAGGTACTGCTTGGCGTGTTGCAGTTCGTAGTTGAGATCGGTTGTCCCAAGTGTGGTTAAGAATGGGTGGGTAACGGTGTGTGAGCAAATTTCATGACCGCTGTTCTTAAACTTCAGTACATCACTAACTGCTTGCGCGTTACCTTCGATAAAGGTAGTGGCGTAGCATTGGGTGCTCTTAAAGCCATATTGGTTAAGGAGGGGGAGGGCGGTGAGGGCATTGTCTTCGTGGCCATCGTCAAAGGTAAGAGTTAGGAGTGGACGGTTAAACCCAGTGGGGTGGTAATCGGAGATAGTGTAGTTGTCGGTTTGTAGCCAGCCATTTTGATTGACATACATAAAGACCGATACAGCAACGGCATCGCTTGGGACACCAAAGGTGTCGCTATATGTTTGCCAGTTTGAAGCGCTGACGTTCAGTGGTACGGGCATGCCAAAGTATTGTTCGGTGCCGTTGGCTTTTAAGAACATTGCTACCGGGTGTCCAATGACGGTACCTTTGTAGTTGACACTAAAGCGATACTGTTGGCCGGGGGTCAGTGTTTTGATAGGGTCAAAGAACCATTTGGCATCACCATCAGTGTAGCCAGCCATGGTTACTTTGAGGCTGCGACTGCCGGTATAACCGTCGTTAGTGACATAGCTAAATGTTGGGGTGTTAGTGCCCCATTTACTACTTTGCCATAAGCTTGGTGTGGTGCCACCGGTTTCGACTGATCCATTTGGAATAATGTCGGTCGTGCCGCTTGGGGCGTACACTTGCAGCAGAGCATCATCAATAGTTAACGAGCCAACAGAGTCAATCAGGTGAAAAACGGTAACTTTCGTTATGCCTGTAGGAATAGTGAAGTTAGCTTGATACATTGTCCAAGAACTGTTGGCAGATGCACCATCTATTTCTTTATAACTGTACGCGCCGCTGGCATCAAGCATAGCTACTACAACTCGTTGATTTACAGTAGATTGGAAATAATCGCGGTACAGATAGGTTTTGCCGGCTATAACACTGACCGGTTCGAAGAACCACTTGGCATCTCCGGAGGTCCATGAAGATAGGGATGTGGTTATCCCCTTGCCTGTTCGACCGCTACCGTAACTAAATGATGGGGTGTTAGTCCCCCAGGCATTAGATAGCCAAGATTGAGGCTTAGCGGGGTTAGCAGGATCAGCAGTTTCTACTGCAGAGTTAGCCACCAGATTCTCGGTGTCAACTGGAGTACTTTGGTTATTAACAGTAACAGAAACCGGAATCGAGGTGGTAGACAAGCCATTGGTGCCACGAGCAACGGCAGTTATAGTATGGTTGCCATTAGTAACTTGCGTCGTGTCCCATGATACGTTGTAGGGAGCAGTGGTAACTTCTGAACCTAAGTTAGCTCCATCAAGTTGGAACTGGACACCAGCTAAGCTTGAAGTGCTGGTAGCTGAAAGTGTTGTGCTGCCACTCAAGGTGCTGCCGCTAGCTGGACTTGCAAGGCTGATATTTGGTGCCACTGGTACGACTACGTCATCTGCGGTCAACGATACATCATCAGTTTGCACCCAACCTATTTTATTAATAGATTGATAGACACTTACTTTGCTGACGTCGCTGGGAGTTGTAAAGCTTGCAGTAGCCTGAGTCCAGGCAGTACTAGCGGCAGGTAAAGAACGTAGGGCAATAGTGCGTTCGGCACCGCTCGTCGGTACAATTCGCAGTGTAACTGTGCTAGCTATATTAGATTTGTACCACGTGCTATAGGTGTAAGCAGTATTTGGGGTGACCGTAACCGGGTTAAACTGCCAAGCCGATTCACCGCTGGTATATCGGCTAATGGTAGCCTTAACCATACGCTTACCAGCATGGGCGCCACTACTAAAGTACTGGAAGCTAGTTGTGTTGGTACCAGCTGTCGTTTTTTGCCAATTACGGGGCAAAGATGTGGGGCTGCCAACTGTTTCAACAGAAGGGTTTGCAATAAGGTTAGGACCGGCGGCTTTAGCTAGCTGCAACGGCAAGAGGGCGAATATAAGCAGACTGGCAAGGACTGTGGTAAATGTTCTGCTGATGAGTGATCGAAAACGCATGGTTGAACCTCGTTTAAATATATTGTCTAATATGTGACTAGTGTAGCATAGATGTATCTGTTAAACACAAGCGTAATACAATATACTTTACAAAAATGCACAAATATGTATAATCATGCATGAGAGAGCCTTGTCGGTGTGGGATGGGACTGCGATCAATTAAGTTAAGGAGATAGACTATGTCTGGACCACAAACTTTGGGCGCAAGCAGCACAGTTGCTGGCGTGAGCACATTGGCAGTTACTGGTAGCAACAAAGTATTGTTTGTTACTGGTGCCGCAATGATGGTTTTGGGTGTTGTTACTCTTATCATAGCAAAAATTGCTACTGCTAAGAACTAAGCATTCAACCAACAAAAAAATCCCCGGTTTTCCCAGGGATTTTTTTATTTGAGTGCGACACAGACTAATCGTACTGTTTATGCTGAGGCAACATCTTTAAGTGCCGCTTGGCTCACCTGATAACGGCGACCGGCAGTGCTCCAACCAAGCATTTCGGTTTGGAATTTCTTGAGCCAGTATATTTCTACATAGGCACGTACAAAAATGCCGATTTCTATCCATCGCAGGAAGTAAAAGTATGGCAGACAGCCTACCAAACTCCAGCGTTTGATGGCAGCCGATGAGGCAAGGGTAATGATGCCGGTCAGAACAAAGTCAGCGGTAATACACACCGGGATGATCAACCAGCGTCCAGTTATGACAGAAATAACGGGAAGAATAATAAGCATCTGCAACAGGTAAAATAAGGCTTGGAGCATCTGAAAGCCAAGGCTGAAATCGATGATGTGTGGGCGTAAACCAATACGGTGTTTTTTGACGCCCTGGAAAAAGCCACGCTGCCAGCGAAGATTTTGCTGACAAAAATCGCGCAGTGTTTGAGGGTCTTGCGTGTAGTTAACTGCACTGGGGATGTACAGAATTTTACCAAGTTTCTTGCGGTGACCTTGTAGGGTGATATCAAAATCCTCGGTCAAACTATTTGTTTGAAAATCTAATTTGTCCAAAATGTCAGTGCGCAAGCATGTAATAGGGCCAGGGAAGACAGATATCATGCCCAGTTTGGCTTGTACACGGCGGACGACATGCTGACTGTAGGTATAGGTGGCTGCTCGATAGGTGCTGATCCAATTGCCTCGCAAGCTCTGTACAAAACCTACGGCGACAGCGTATTTTTTATGATTGAGTTTTCGGCGGTAAATGCGGAAATAATTAGCCCCAAAAATACTATCGGCGTCGGCTATATGCAACCAGCGATAGCGACGAGCAAGGTCGAATTTCTTGATTGCTTTTTGTACAGCTAGCGCTTTGCCACTGCGGCGTACGGTAAGTACACGTTCTTTGCCGAGCAAAGCTTCTGCTTCACGACGAGTATTATCACTAGAGTTGTCATTAACCACATAGATATCATCAATATTCTGTCCGGCAGCGATAGCCGATCGAATAGTGCTGGCGATGATCAGCTCTTCGTTATGAGCAGGCAAAAGCAAGCACAATTTGCGCTGATACCGTTTATCAATATTTCCGCTATGAGTCTTTCGCATAGAACACCTTAATTAGTTGGTATAATACCATAATATTAATAATAATGCAAAACTCTGCTACAATACTACTACTTGAAGAGGGTAGTAATCACACCAAAACAGCGGTGGATCGGGGCGGGTTGTTTGCTAGTTGTTTTGTTAGTTTCTTCAATAGTTGTCTGGATGCACGTTCGTCGAACATCTACACAAACTGTCTCAAGCCCTGTTTCTCGCGGATCATCAGTAATGGCAGGCGGTACAATTGCTCAAAATACAAAACCTAGCACAGCCCCCAAGCCAACGCCCAAGACTCAAGGTAGTGGAGTTTCCTCCTCTACTCCATCGACAAGCCCTGAAGCATCTAATGTGATTTGGAAAGAAGATTTTACTGCTTATGGTTCAGCCTCACCCAAACCAACGGTCTGGAATATCGCCGAAAGTAACATGCCTATTTATAATGATGAACAGCAAACGTATAGTTCGGCATCTTCTGCAGTGCGAGTAGAGAATACGGGGCTCGTGTTAGAAGCGCGAAGGTCGGGCACCAGTATTATTTCGGGTCGGATCGACACGCGAGGTAAGCGCACCGTGCAAAGTGGCACGCGCTTGGAGGCTCGCATAAAATTGCCAAAAGGGAAGGGAGTGTGGCCAGCATTTTGGTTACTGTCAGACAACCAACCCCATACTACCCGACTGCATCCCACGGCAAATGACTGGCAGCAAGAACGGTTTTATATGTGGGATGGTGAGCTTGATGTTATGGAAATGTACGGCACGTATCCCGGGCAGGTAGAGGCAACCGTGCATACATTTGCCAATAGCTACGAAAAACAAATTACCCTTCCCGATCCTGATGGTTGGCACACCTATTGGATGGAACTGCGCGCCGATGTATTAACTATGGGTGTAGATGGGTCGACGTATTTGACCTATACAAAAGCTGGAAAAAATACTGATGCTTGGCCCATGACGAGCGATAACAATTATTTTATCATCCTCAACCTGGCTATGGGTGGCATTGGCGGCGGACCGATTATTTCGGCAGCAGGTGACCGCTGGCTCATGCAGGTAGCTTATGTTGCCAATCTTCGTCTGTAAGATGGCGATTTAGAATTCGTTGAGAACTGTAATGTGCGCACCCAGAGAGTTGAGGCGGGCAGCCAGATCTTCATAGCCACGATTAATGGTATAGACGTTGCGAAGCATACTGTTGCCTGGAGCTGCTAACATACCGATGAGAATAATGACTGCCGGACGGATGCCGCTCGGGGCCACGATGTCGGCAGCACGCCATTTGGTTGGACCGTTAACGTACACGCGATGTGGATCAGCTAGTTCAAGATTGACACCGATTTTTTTCATTTCCATAAACATTAAAGCTCGGTCTTCGTACACCCAGTCGTGAATCAGCGTGCGACCTTTGGCTACGGCAGCGATAGGTACAAAATATGGTAGGTGGTCGATGTTTACGCCGGGGAATGGTCGGCCATATACTTTTTCGGCTGGGGCGACCAGCTTGCCATTGTGCTTAAAGATGGTCAGATCGACTAGATCAGTTTTGCCATTTTCAGCCTTGTATAGTTCGCTTTGCTCATACTCCAACCCCATTTTTTCGAGCTTCAGCATTTCGAGTTCCATAAAGTCGATAGGTACGCGGCGAATCGTTATAGACGAGTTTGTAGCCACGGCTGCGGCGACAAAGGTCATTGCTTCAACCGGGTCTTCGCTCGGAGCAAAAGTGATATTCTTCTTGATGTTTTTAACGCCGCGAACGCGTAACACGCTCGTGCCGATGCCGTCTATTTTTACTCCTAGGCGTTGTAGGAAGAAACATAGATCTTGCACCATGTAGTTGGCGCTAGCCATCTTAATAATGGTTTCACCTTCAAAGCCGGCAGCCGCCATCAGAATATTTTCGGTTGTGGTATCACCTGATTCATAGAGCACAACGGGTCGTTTTGGAGGTGTATGCTCGGTAGTAACGTGGTAGTGTCCAGTTTTGGTGTCGACATTGGTACCAAACTCTTCAAGGGCGTAGAGGTGTGGCATAACGGTTCGGCGACCGAGCTCACAACCGCCAGCATACGGAATAGCAAACTCTTTAGCTAGATGCATTAGCGGCCCGATGAACATGATGACACTGCGTGTTCGTTTGGCAGCCTGGACGTCGATTTTATCAAGTTGCAGTTTAGCTGGGGGTTTAATTTCTATATCATTACCAACCCACCGCACGGCAACGCCAATGCTGCGCAGAACTTCTACTAGACGATTAACTTCTTCAATGCGGGGTGCATTTTTGAGCCGGGTCGTACCTTTATTAAGTAAACTGGCGCAGAGCAGGGCTACGGTCGCGTTCTTGGAGCTACGGAGCGTAATGTCGCCTTTAAGTTCATGACCACCTTCAATGTGAAGGTTGACTGCACCTTCAGAAATACTAATAAGTGGTTTGTTGAGGACGTCACTAATGCGCGCGAGTGTATCGAGGCTCATATTCTGGCGACCGTGTTCAATGCGATTAACAGCCGATTGACTAGTTCCTAACTTACGGGCAAACTCAGCCTGCGTAAGCCCTCTCTCTTGTCGTATCTGATAAATTAACTGGCCAATTTTTTCATTTGTTGTCGGCATAATCATCCAATATATACCTCGGGCGGTATCAAATCAATATTGTATTAAATGGACACTTGTGCTAGTAAATTGAATGTTTACTAGATAGATTGTAAGCGGCGAATAATACGATTAGCACGTTTAATATTCCGTTTCAAGCGTTTATCTGACGTAGTAACAGTAACACTTGATCGCCCTTGTTGTTGCAGATTCTGTGCTAAAGATTGCATGCCAGTTTTACCATGTCCGGAGTGAATTTCTGAACGAGGATTAAACTTATCTGCTGGCGCAGCATAAAAAGCATGATTAACTGCACCGTAAGCGGCGTCCATCGTTGATGTTCGTGTTCGAGCTTGTCGAGATCGGCGCATGGCTTTAACTGCTCGCCTGTTTCCTCGGCGAATCTCTTCTTGGAATAAAAGAGCTCCAGAAACAGCAAGGCCGAGTAGTAAACCACTTGTGCCAATGGTTAAAATGCGCTGATCTCTGCTTTGCTCGGTGTCGTCTATGGTCATGGTGCCTAGATCTTCTTCTGAGTTGAGACTAGAATTACCGCCAGATTGAGGTGTGGCGTCTATTAATGCACCACTTGGAGTCGTATTCCACATGTGTGCTTCAGTCGTAGACAGTACTGCGGTGTTTTCTTGCACTTGCTTTTGATTGTTCGTGTTGTAAAAGCCCGTTACCGGCACTGTTTCACTAGGGTTACCTATAGCCAGAGCAGTACTTGCAACATTGCAGTTAGCACTTCTACTGGCAAGGACATCTTGTAGATATTTTTGGTAACTTCCTTCTAATGTTCCTGTATGCTGTATTGGATTGAGGGAGTACTTGAATTGACCTT
>CAYXHO010000019.1:0-5952 GCA_964465215.1 uncultured Candidatus Saccharibacteria bacterium
AAAGCCTAGCTTGGCCTGTTGACCACGAGAAATTTCGTTAACAGTCTTCTTTAGGTCGAGGTTCGTTAGACCTAGACTGCGAGCTTCGCGAAAAATGTTGGTCATCTGTGCCTCAGTCTGGACTAGGTTTTCCAACCCAGTAGCTCCGTGGTCTAATCCATCTACATCCTGCGAGAAATAGCCGACACTAATTCCAGTACCGTAAGTTACTTCTCCGCTATCTGGTTGAGTCCGTCCTGCAACAATGGTTAGTAAGGTGGTTTTGCCACTGCCATTTTGACCCTGAGCGTGGACTCGTTCGCCGCCGCGAATCTCTAGATCAACGTTCTCTAGCACCGGCTCGGGAAATCCCTTTACTATATCTTTCAGTCGAAGCACTAACTTACTGCTTTCTACTTCGCCACCAAGAACAACTTTGTAGTCTTTGGCAAACTCTGGCCGTTCGACATCTTCTAATTGTTCTAGTCGTTTTTCTAAAGCCCGAGCTTGCTGCCCAAACTTGTTTGTTACACGATTGCGGAAGAAATCTCTTTGGTACTTATCACCATCAGATCGCTTGATATGCTCGTGAGTGTGTTTACCTTTCTCGCGTTGAGCTGTTATAGCTTTAGTTAGGTGATAACGCTCCTCGATATTTTGTTGGTAACGTATTCGGGCGGCAGCTTCTTCCAACTCTTTCTGTTCACGGTAGAAATCGTAATCTCCACCGTACTGAGTTAACTTACCGTTATGTAGTTCAGCGATCATATTTGCCGTGCTATTAACAAACTGGCGGTCATGACTAACCAGCAGCACCGCGCCGTCGAAGTTGTGAACAAAGTCTGCTAGCCATTCCAGGCCAGCGGCGTCTAAGTTGTTGGTTGGCTCGTCCAATAGTAGCAAAGATGGTTCCGGATCTTGGGCTAAGACCACCGCAAAGGCAAGCCGAGTCTTCTGACCACCACTTAACGTACTAACTGGTGTGCTCAGATCTTTGTCTCCCAGACCCACTCGTTCTAGAGCGTAGTCAATCTGCCACGACGGAGTCACAGCTGAAAAGCTACCTTTGATTACCTTTCCCAAAACTGCTTCCTGCGGGATGTAGCCAACAATGCCCGTATCTTGGACGCTTCCAGAGTCAGGCATGAGTTCTCCTCTTAAGATCTCCAGTAGAGTTGTTTTGCCAGCTCCATTTTCACCAATTAGAGCAATGACCTGACCACTGTTTATAGCCAAGCTAACGTCTTCTAGGACGGACTTGTTAGGGAATGATTTGTATATGTGATGTAGAAAAGCCATTACTTTTTCCTCCAAAATGAAAAACCGAGCAGGCAGACAAATGTCACGCACGCTCGGTTTTCAGAAGTTAGGTAATGAAATCAAATCAATAGCAAAGCTACGCCGTTAGCGTGACATCTTTAGCTGTTGATTAGATCTATCATTGGTATACAAACTCCTTAAGTTTCAATTATATTAGCATAACCGTTGATACATGTCAACAACCGCGACAAGGCAGAACAAAATGGTACAATTGACTAGATGAGCGATAGAGAATTAAAACAGCTTGGCAACCGAATACGTGAGATTCGTAAGAAACGAGGCCTCACGCAGCTCGAAGTTGCCGATCGTGCGGATACTAGCTCAACTTATTTTGCTCAAATTGAACGTGGTGAAGTGAATCCTTCGTATGCAATGCTGGCAGCAATTGCTAAAGCACTCAAAGTTAAGCTGAGTGATCTGATTCCTTCTTAGGATTCTTGGTTTCTTTGTACCACTTTTCGAGCAGCTCTGGGTTGGTGTGCGAGAGTTGATGGAAGCTGGCGTACATTTTCTCCAGCTCTTTGATAGCCATCTCAGGAGTGATCGTATCTTCAGGATAGACAAGTTTTAGATGTTTGATCATCTTCTCAATGTCTGCTTCGTTAAGCTCGTAGTCTGCTGGCAAATCGTCCATATTATCTCCTAGTATATCTCTTTAGATTTATAAACCCTAGTAACTGGTAGGCAAGCTCTTGCGAGCTTGTGCGCCACATAATCTCACAACTATCATTTTGGGATAGGATATTCAGACTTCCGTTCCAGACAATAGTCTTATCTATCACTGCAAGTTTTCTGTGGTGTTTAGCAGTGTAGAGTACATCTACTCCTATAGATTGCAATGTTGCCACTGCATGTGCAGCCTGAACCTCATGTTCCGTATCATGTTCATTGGGATTACGAGTATTGATGACTACCGAAACACCACGACTCCTCAAATCAGAAAGTATCGGCAGTAATGCATAGATCCGCTTTGTGGTGATAAACGGGCTTTCTATGACTGCTTGATCTTTTGTAAAGTACAGATCATTTTCGAATGTTTTATAGAATGAGTCTTGATCGTACATTTGTATTTGCCCGCTTGGAACATTTACCTTTCTTCGGAAGATATTTAACATACTTCGCCCTCCTCATAGCTGAGCTTCCCATCAATCTCATTGACACCTAGTTTCCTTAATTCGTGCGCAAGTTCAATTAGTGATAAAATAAGACCATCTGTTACATTAATAACAGGTGGAGTGGGGTTCGAATCTGGACCCTCCTTCCTAGCCAAACTAAGGACCCATCGAAAAGATGGGTTTTTTGTTTGGCTCAATGTGAAGCATCGAAGTCCCGAGTGAGTGCTTGAGGGGGTTCGATCACAAGCAGCTCTCGCAGAAGCTAATCAGTTTATGTTTATAATGTAGTTGCGCGTTTGTACAGTATGTAGTAATCTCCTGGTAATTACTGTTGGAGTAATGGGGTACAAGGGCAAACATGAAGATTTTGGTTATCGACGATGATCATCAATTCACACGAAGCTTCTTTACTCACCTCCAAAAAACGTACACCATCCATTTGGCACACGACAGCATAACGGCTGCGCACAAAATTGAGCAACATCGGTATGACGTTGTCATTTTAGATATCAACCTCCCAGGAAACACTGGGAAATCATTGTGTAAACGAGTCTCACAAAAAATGAATACCCCTGTGGTCGTAGTAACCAAAGACGCGCGTATTGAGTCAAAGGTAAGCTTACTGCAAGCCGGGGCTAAAGATTATATTTGCAAACCAGTGCACGTCGATGAACTGCGGGCACGCATAGCCGCCCATATCAAGCGGCCATCGCAATACATTGCCCGAGGCCCCTTAAGCACCGAAGACCTCGTGCTCGACACCACAACTCATATGGCCTTCCTGTCCGGAAGGCCTCTTTATTTGCGGAGTAAAGAATTTAAGTTACTCGAATGTCTGCTGATGAATAAAAACAAAACCGTCGACAAAGAACTGCTTTGTGCCTATGTTTGGGACGATGATCGGAGTGACACTAACAATTTGCATGTTCACATGAGCAACCTACGACGCAAACTCGCTCCCAGCCAAGTCATTATCGCCACCATGCACCGCGTTGGCTACCGATTAATCAGGAAGCCGAATGCGTCGCCTTCCGGTACAATATAACCAATGGGAGTATTTGAGGATTCATACCGCACGCTTAATAGCGCGCAGCACCTAGCCGTCGATGCTATCGATGGCCCAGTGCTAGTGGTAGCTGGTCCGGGAACAGGCAAGACACAGCTACTCAGTATGCGCGTGGCAAACATACTACGCAAAACCGATGTCGATGCCGGTAATATACTCTGCCTTACCTTTACCAACAAAGCGGCCGTCAATATGCAAGAACGTATCTTGGCGCTCACCGGCAGAGAAGCTAAGGGCGTCATGGTCAAAACTTTTCACAGCTTTGCGGCGGAAATCATGAATATGTACCCGGATTATTTTTGGAACGGTGCCCGGTTATCAACTATTCCTGATGCAACGCAGCTCGATATTATTCAACAAATCCTCAGCAGTCTTCCGCTCGATAATCCACTGGCAGTCAAATTTGCCGGACAGTTTACAGCGGGTCGTGATGTCCGAGCAGCGTTAAAGCACGTTAAAGAGGCTGGGCTTACGCCAGATAAACTACGTGCACTCATATCAGCCAATTTGGCATATATTGACCTTATCGAGCCGAAAATGGTCGACGCGACCGCCAAGCCTCTCAGCGCCAAGCGGCTTAATGACCTACAGACTACTATAAGCGCACTACCTAAACAGGGTATTAGCGCATCACTGCAGCCGTTGCAGGACTTAGGGCAGGTCATCATTGACAGTCTAAACTTTGCAATACAGCAGGATGCCGACAGCGGAAAAACCAAACAGACAGGCAAGTGGAAACAGCGCTGGGTACAAAGTGTTGATGGCATTAAAGGTATGCATAAAGAGCGGGAGCGTAACGCCTGGTGGCTGCACTTAGCAGATGTGTACGCGCAGTACCGCGAGGCTATCCATGCACGAGGATATTATGACTATTCAGACATGATTGTCGAAGTTATTAGCCAGCTACAACAGCATGGCTCGATGCGCGCCGACGTACAAGAACGCTTTTTGTACATCATGATTGACGAATTTCAAGACACTAACGCAGCGCAATTGCAGCTTGCTAATATTGTGGCTAACCGTCCAGACGACACACACCCTAATATCATGGCCGTTGGCGACGATGATCAATCTATTTATAAATTCAATGGAGCAGAGCTCAACAATATGTTGTCTTTTACGGCGACCTATCCAACTGCGAAGATTATAGTCCTAACCGACAATTATCGCTCCACACAAGACATACTCGATGTCAGCTCGAACATTATTGCTCAAGTTTCTGATCGCCTCACAACCCGCCGGCCAGAACTGAGTAAACAATTACGCGCTCAAGTTACACCGACAAAACCAAGCTCGATTGCGCACTTGAGCTATCCCACGGAAGAGCACGAGCTGAGTGAACTTGCTCGCCGCATTGCACGAGAATTCACAGCAGAAGAAGGTAGCATTGCCGTACTGGCCCGGGATCATGCCAGTTTGCGGCGACTGGCTGCGATTCTTACCAAACTCGAAATTCCAGTCAGTTACGAGCAACAGAATAACATTCTTTTGCTACCCATCATTCATTACATACATCAGCTCACTGCCTTGATTGTCGCAATTGATGCAGGAGACAGCAAGCTCGTTAATGTTTACTTAAGCAAAGTTCTACGTGCCCCTTTCTGGAAACTCACCCCCGAGCAACTCTGGAAGCTGGCAACTAACTCTAAATACGAGTCGTGGTTAGAACGGTTGCAACATGGTACGGACGAGCAGCAGAATATAGCCAGCTGGTTACTTTGGTTGTCGGCTCAAACGCACGAGCTACCGCTACCGACGCTTCTGGAATACATCATTGGACTACGCGCCGGTGAACATTTTACCAGCCCGTTGGAACGATTTTATTTTGCCGATCAAGCTGCAACGACCGATTTTCTGACCGCCTTGTCGGCCTTACGATTGCTAATGAGTACGGCAAATGATTTTGTACGGCGCGAAGGTGTAAGCCTACATGATTTTGTACGCTTCTTAGATGTGAGTATTGAAAACGGAGAAATTATTGCCGACGAATCTGCCTTTGTTACTGGCGACAAAGCCGTGCACTTATTAACAGTTCATAAAGCGAAAGGCCTTGAGTTTGACACGGTGCACATCGTCAACACAATTGACGCAAATTGGAGACCTGGCATGGGGGGACGGAAGTGCCCAGCAAACGTACCACTACAACCCGTTGGTGACGACATGGATGACTATGCTCGTCTGATGTTTGTGGCTGCCACCCGGGCAAAAAAACATCTTTTTGCCCATAGCTACCAACAAGACGTTGCCGGTAAAGATGTTTTGGCCACACCGCTTTTGGCTAATGTTCTTTCGTTGCATGAAGCAACAATTACTACCGATCCAATTACCATTCTTGAAGAGCATCTTAGCTGGCCACACCTCAGCAGTAGCGATGAAAAACGTAATCTTAGTTCGCGGTTACAAAATTTTTCACTGAGCGCGTCAGCTTTGCTCGACTTTTTAGACGTCAGTTCTGGCGGACCGCAAAACTTT
>CAYXHO010000019.1:5962-8635 GCA_964465215.1 uncultured Candidatus Saccharibacteria bacterium
AACGTCATTTGCTCAGACTCCCAAGTATCACCACGCCAAATATGGCTTTTGGTACTGCGATGCACGCCGCATTAGAATACGCTCAGATACAACACAATGCTGGCACAGTCAGACTGGATAAGATTCTCGATCGCTTTGAATCGTCATTACGTGAACAGGTGCTCAACGATCATGATTTGCAGCGCTATCTTCCGCACGGAAAGCAGCTACTGGAAAAACTACTTCACAGCGAAACTTTTTGGTTGGGCGATGGAGATCTTACTGAACAAATGCTTGCCGATATACACATTGGCAACGCTTGTATAAAAGGTGCCCTAGACCGCGTCCACCAGAACAAAGATAGATTGATCATCATCGATTACAAAACCGGCAAGCCACTTGGCAGCCTGACCACCCGCGACCAAACCAAAGCCATTAAGGCTTGGCGACATCGTATGCAACTTATCTTTTACACTATTTTAGTGCAAGAAAGCAATCGTTTTAAACCGAGGACCATTAGTGGACAAATGTGGTACATCGAAGCTTCACAGCCCAAAGAACTGATTCGAGATTACACGCCGAGCGACCAAGAACTACAACATTTGCAAAAACTAATAACTGTCATCTGGCAAAAAATTTGTGATCTTAACTTACCAGACATTCGTCATTACAGTGCCGATTACGCTGGTATTCAAGCTTTTGAACAAGACCTTATTGACGGCACAATTTAATAACGAATTAAAAACAAAAACTCCCCGATCGAACGGGGAGTTTTGAGAGTACTCAAGTATACTTAGCGTTTTTTGCTCGTAGACTTTTTAGTAGTTTTCTTCCTGGCTGAAGACTTTGTCTTGCTCGTCCTCGCAGGTGCGGCAGCTGCACGTGTAATCTGCAATCGAGGCAATCGAACTGGACCGCCAAGTACGACCCCATCGGCAAAGAGCAGGGCATACAAGTTCATGCCAACAATTGAGCCAATGATTGGACCGGCAACATATGCTGCATTCCAAGACTGTAAGCCAAGAGCCACAGCTGGATTTAGTACACCGTTAGAACCAAGTGAAGCAACTAAGATGCCTAATGTCAGTGAACCACCAACCGTAAAGGCCAACTTCTCACCCTCAAATTTTTGGTAGACAGCACTCGCCACACCAAATCCGAAAACTAATGCACCAACCGCTTCGGCAACCAAAACCTTTACGTCAAACTTGTTGGCAATGCTTTGAATATCGCTGCCCAAGAAATAGTTAACCAACTTCCAAGCTGCAAAAGCTCCAAGCATTTGCACGGCAATGTAACTCAGTGCTTTGAGTGTTCTAATTTTTCGGACACTCCACAGCCCAAGTGTAATTGCTGGGTTAACGTGTGCACCTGACGTATTGCCCACGGTATATACCAACACACCAAGTGTTAGACCTGCTGCCAATCCACCAAACAATGGAAACGATGTTCGTGCCACCATGGAATACACGGCAGTTACGAGCACAACCACACCCATTAGCTCAGCCACCAATGCGGCGAGTTTATTTCGACTTATCATGGAACCCTCCTTAGAATAATTTCTGATTAGACAATAATACGAAGCGGCGAAAAAAGCAAATAACGGCTGTAGTAGTATTTACGCTAATGCTCTTTACCGTCGTTTGTGACGGCGCAAACTAGCCACCTGCAATCGCACGGCCTGACGGTCAATAAGTGCCTGCGCTTGCTGCAATGACAAGCTATCCTTCGCTTCGGCAGCTAATTTTTTGGCTTCGTCGTAAGCTTTTTGGGCTTCGGCCTCATTAATTTCATCATCGCGGTCAGCCTCGTCAACCAGGACTCGGACCGTATTGTTGGCAATCTCAATTACGCCGCCATTGGCAGCATACAACTGCATGCGTTCGTCGCTGTCGCCAGCTTTATGTCGAATTTTAATAACACCAGGTGTTGCCAAACTCACTAAAGGGGCATGGTGCGTAAAGACGGCAATATAACCATCGGCGGTCGGCAAGACGACTTCATGGGCTTCGCCCTGAAACTTAATGCCAGACAATGTTACCAATTCAAACTGCAGCATCACGATCCCTTAGCCATCGCTGGCGATCTTTTCTGTCTTGTTCATCTACCGTAAACTCAACACCAAAAGCATCCATTAAAGTCAATGTCCGCGCTGTTTCTTGAAGCGTAAAACCAGGAAAGCGTCCTGCTTCATACGCTTGCTGAGCTCTATCAATCTGGTCTGTTTCTCCGGGAAATTGTTCCAACCCACTGTCTCCAAATATATCGCTTTCATACCCAGGCATATTATTTAACCTCGCTAATCTTACCCTTCATATAGAAGGCACTTTCTGGCTTATCGTCATGCTTACCATCCAAAATTTCTTTGACGCCCTTAACCGTTTCGGCTAACGGCACATAGGTTCCAGAAATACCACTAAAGACTTCGGCAACGTGGAACGGCTGCGTCAAGAAACGTTGCAAACGACGAGCACGTGCCACGGTTTGCTTATCTTCGTCACTCAGTTCTTCCATGCCCAAGATGGCAATGATGTCTTGCAAGTCTTTGTAGCGTTGCAACACGCGCTGTGTTTCGCGGGCTACATGGTAATGCTCTTCGCCAACAACTTCTGGGTCGAGAATGGTACTGCTCGAGTCGAGTGGATCAACGGCTGGGTACAAACCAAGTTCGGTCAGTGCACGGTTAAGCACAAT
>CAYXHO010000019.1:8645-12213 GCA_964465215.1 uncultured Candidatus Saccharibacteria bacterium
ACAATGGTTGAGTCAAGGTGGGCAAAAGTTGTAGCCGGAGCAGGGTCAGTAAGGTCATCGGCTGGCACATAGACAGCTTGGACGGATGTGATGGAACCGTTCTTTGTACTGGTGATGCGTTCCTGCAAACCACCCATTTCCTGAGCCAAGTTTGGTTGGTAACCCACAGCACTTGGCAAACGTCCGAGCAGGGCAGACACCTCAGCGCCAGCTTGGGTAAAGCGGAAGATGTTGTCAACAAACAAGAGTACATCTTTTCCTTCGTCACGGAAACCTTCGGCGATGGTCAGGCCGGACAGCCCAACGCGTAAACGAGCTCCTGGGGGTTCGTTCATCTGACCAAAGACCAGTGAAGTTTTGTCCAGCACACCAGACTCTTCCATTTCGTAGTACAGGTCATTACCTTCACGGGTTCGTTCACCCACACCGGCAAACACAGATGTACCACCATGCTCTTTGGCAATGTTGTTAATAAGCTCAGTAATAAGTACTGTCTTACCCACACCGGCGCCACCAAACAAACCAACCTTACCACCCTTGGTCACTGGACAGATGAGGTCGATAACTTTGATACCGGTTTCCAACACTTCGGTTACACCAGATTGTTCGCTGAGTGCGGGTGGGTCGCGGTGAATGGGGGCACGTTTTTTGAATTCACCTTTTTTTCCGTCAATTGGCTGACCGAGCACGTTAAACATGCGGCCCATGGTTTCTTTGCCAACCGGTACGCTAATTGGTGCACCCGTGTCGGTCACTTTCATACCGCGCTTTAAGCCGTCGGTACTACCAAGCGAGATAGTGCGCACACTACTTTCGCTCAGGTGTTGAGCAACTTCGAATACTAACGTCTTATCCTCAGCCTCGACTTCAATAGCGTTATAAATTGCTGGCAAGTGCCCCTCGGCAAATTCCATATCGACAACCACGCCCACAATTTGGGTGATACTGCCTTGTTTTGTTTTTTCTGCTACTGTCATATGTCTCCTTGATCTCTTATTCTTCCGTCATACTTCTATTTGCTATTTCATGATTCGGTGTATCTGCTGCTTCTCGCCATTCCATTAGAGGAAGGGTCACTCTTTCAACAAAGTCCATAACTTTATCTCCCGTATGTAACATAGCTTCCTTTGTTTCTAAAACCACATGGTTGGCAAGATGCGCACCAGCGCAGACAATACGACCAGACATTCTGGCTACTTTTATAAAAGTTTTGTGTCGAAGCTCTTTTCTCTCTGTATCAGCTTGCCTCAACAGTAAATCAACATCTCTGTCGGACGTATAAACATTTGTTTTAAATATATCCATTATCTGTCTACTGGTCTGAGGCACTTTTACTACTCCGGTAAATTCTGCCATCCAGTTATACATTTTTTGTCTATTCATCATGTTACGACCTCCTCAATAGAAATGTCGTGCATTGCAAGTGCAGCTGTCAGCCCCCAGGTATCACCCGTTCCGTCCCTACGTGTTGCACGGATACAATCAAATGGATCAGATACGGGTACAAATTTTGGATCATCTCGCAAACCTTCTATCTTTGGATCCATACCAAAATAATACAGTTCGTTAATATACGGGGAAGCCAGTGCTCGGCCAATCCAAAGCGCCGATTCTGGCGATAATCTGCCAGTAAATAATCTTGGCCCAACAAACATAGCTTCAGTAGGAGTAGCGCAGGCACTCGCCCCTGTATATTTTTTCAATCCCTCACCGGATGCCAGACGAGTTGGATGCTCCTTGCGTATTCGACTTTTACCCCTTCCGTATTCCAATGTCAAAACTTGTATGCCGCTACCACCAACAACAGAGTGACTCATTTCAACAAATCGAAGCGTAGTGCTAAATAAATCACTTATATGGTTTTGTTCGGCAGCCTGTGTAGTTTCGCCAGCGATCACTAAATTGCGTGGATATCGTATTTCATAACGTTCATAAATTGCAGGGGGAATAGATAAAGTTGCACCTGGCTTCCATCTGGTTATCATTTGATTGCCTCCGCTCCACCGGTTATTTCTGCAAGTTCCTGGGTGATTGCTGCCTGACGTGCCGTGTTAAAGGCAAGGGTCAGGTCTTCAATAAGATCACTAGCATTGTCGGTAGCACTCTTCATAGCCATCATACGCATCGACTGCTCGGACGCTGCAGATTCCATAAACGCCTGTGTAAGCTGCGCCTCGATAAGCCGTTCAGTCACGGCGTTGAGTACTGCAGTTGCAGAAGGTTCAAATATGGCATTTTCCAAATCTGGCTCGATTGGATCGTCGACATAAGCTGCAGGCAAGATACGTTCACTCGTAACTTCCTGGGTAATACTCGATTTATAATCGGTGTACAGCACATCCACAGCATCAGCTGTACCGGCCATGAATTGCTCAACGATCGTATTGAGAATCGGACGAATATCATTTGCTGTTGGATGATCAGGAAAATCTTGGTAGGCAGCAATGACTTCAACATCCGCAAAACGTACGATAAAGCGAGCACCCTGCTTACCCACCACAATAGCTTGACTTGTTACACCGGCGGCTTTGTCGGCGGTCAGCTCCCGAGTTTCCATTTTCAGCACATTACTGTTATAAGCACCAGCCAATCCACGATTGCTGGTAACGATGACATGCAAACGAGTCTTGATAGGCCGCTGCATATAGAGTGGGTGCTTGCGAACATCAGTGAGTTCACGGAGACGAGCCAATATCTGCCGAGCCGCATTGCGGTAGTCACGACTGCGTAGTGCTAACTCTTGGGCACGACGCATCTTACTGGCGCTCACCAGCTCCATAGCCTTAGTGATCTGCTTGGTGCTTTTCACACTCGTAATGCGTTGTTTGAGTTGTTGTCGACTAGCCATGCTTCCTCGCAGCTGGCCTCATTGCTGGATTAGGCCTTGCTTTCAATGTTCGCGTGAGTCCATCGTCTGGACTTAAATCTGCAAGTACTTGAGCATGAATCCGATCAGCTCGAATAATGCTTTGTCGTATAGCTGGATCCGACAAAGCAGCTCCAATAACATCTGCCAACAACGGAACGCCAGCTGAAACAATAAACTGCACGGGGTCAGATCCATCACGCGCACACATATCTAAACCAGCACGCAGTGCAGAGACGCCAAATGTTGCCAGTGCATTGATTTCTTCAGCAGTATCACCAACAAAAGCACCTTGTTCAGCAAGTTCAGCTAATTTAGCCGCCCGTACTTCAAACTGCCGCTCAGGGTCATACTGACCATGTGTTGTGTCAACGTTTGGAACACCAAAATCATATAGTGCCATAGTGCTATCCTTCTTTCAGTCCTTCAGCGATATCTTGAGCAGCTTTTAGAATTATTTCCTTGACTTTGTCAGAAGGTTTATCGCCCTTATTGAGTTCGTCCATGTCTTTTTTGTGCTGACTCTTCAACTCTTGGAGGAGGCTGGCTTGAGCATCTTTAATTTTGGCTACTGGAATAGTGTCGAAGACACCTTCGGTGGCAGCCAGCAGTGAAGCGGTTTGTTCCCATACACCAAGTGGACTGTACTGCGGCTGCTTAAGGAGTTCGGTTAAGCGCTGACCACGCTCAATCTTAGCCTTG
>CAYXHO010000020.1:0-11933 GCA_964465215.1 uncultured Candidatus Saccharibacteria bacterium
ATGCGAGCAGTTATAGACGAACAGGATGTCACCATCGTTCCCAGTCGCTTTAATAGGACATACTTCAACTGGATTGATAATCTTCGAGACTGGTGTATAAGTCGCCAGATTTGGTGGGGTCACCGTATCCCGGTTTGGAACCGCGAAGTTGACGGCAAAACCGAAACTCAGGTTGGTGTAGAATGTCCGGAAGGCGAAGGCTGGGAGCAAGACCCAGACACCCTAGATACTTGGTTTAGTAGCGCCCTTTGGACCTGGAGCACGCTTATTGATCCTGATCTTGCTCGTGATCCATCTATTAGTATGGAGGAGTTGCTCGAGCGAAGCGTTGACTTCCAGACATATCACCCAACTTCAGTTCTTGAAACAGGTTGGGACATTATTTTCTTCTGGGTAGCTCGTATGATATTGTCGACTACATTCATGACCGGACAGGTTCCATTTAAAACTGTCTACCTGCATGGCATGGTCCGCGCTGCTGACGGAAAGAAAATGAGTAAGAGTCGACCAGAATCAATTGTTAATCCACTTGATGTTATTAAAGAGTTTGGAACCGACGCCCTGCGTATGGGCCTCATTACCAGCACCGCGCCTGGACAAGATCAGAGCTGGAGCAGGGGACGAATAGAAGCAAGTCGAAATTTTTGTAACAAGCTTTGGAACATCGCTCGCTTTGTCCAGGAACAGAACAGTGGTAAGGCTGTAGGCAAGGCAATTCCAAAAACTGCAGCAGATCACTGGCTGTTGACTAAGTTACAACACATAACAGAGGTGGTCGGTTCTGGTTTGGAGAATTATCGCTTTAGCGATTCTTTCGATCAACTATATCATTTTGTATGGGACGACTTTGCTGACTGGTACGTTGAGGCGTCTAAGTCGGAGCCCAATGTAGGTATGCTTCAGTTTGGCCTGGAAAGCATTCTGAAGCTCTGTCATCCATTTGCACCTTTCGTGACTGAAGCTATTTGGCAGGAACTCGGTTGGCACAAAGAGCTGCTCATTACCTCGCTCTGGCCTATTATTGGTGAGGCTGACCCCAAGTTGGCAGTCGAGTTTGAAGAGATCAAGAACATCGTAAGCGAGATTCGTACCGCTGGAACGGCTATGGACCTTAAGAAACCTACCCTACTACATAACTCTTCACTTATTGATGAGAATCAAGAAACCGTCATTCGTTTGGCACGACTGGGGGCGGTTAAGAAAACAGAGAAGGGGAGCGGTTTTGCGCTCACCACTACCAAAGAGCAAGTCTGGCTCGATGTTGATGACGCCAAACTTTCCAGTTACAAAAATGGCATTCAAGCCCAATTAACAGATCTGGAAGGGCAGACTAAGCGCCTTGAGGGGCGACTTTCTAACAAACACTACGTTGAAAGCGCACCCGAGGCAATCGTCCAACAAACGCGCGACCAGCTAACCACAGTCCAAAGTCGCATTAAACAATTGCAGATTGAAATCAGCCGACTGTAGCCGCTGCAAATATCTAGCGTATTAAACTAATCGGCACATAACGCTGGTACTTCTTAGCTAAATCTGCGTCCAAGGTAACCAATCGGCTACAGCGCTCACGAATTGTGCACGCAACTTGAAGGGCATCTTCGTAGTCCTTGCCCTTATAATGAGCGAAGGCCCAAGTGGCGTCCGCATCTGTTATTGGCAGCCAGATAAAACATTGTAGAAAATCTTTTATTGGACCTAGGGGCAATTTATCGCGCTCAGCAAAGTACAGCACTAGATCGAGCGTCAGAATAGAGATTGCCTTATCCTCCTCATTGGCAAGTACAGCTTCACATTGTGCAGCACGAGTACGCTGCAGAATAACTTCAAGCAGCACATTAGCATCTACGCCAATCATGCACCGTACTTTCGATTCCGGTACTCAGCAATTTGCTCCTTAATTGGTCGTTCATCTGCCTTTTTCAGTAAAGGCTTAGTCTGGCGAAGAGCAGCTAATCCACTTTTAATTGCAGCGGAAGAACCTCGTCGCACGACCTCAGGACTTCGTTCAGTAGGCTGCAATACGCCAATAACTTTTCGGCGGTAAGTCAGTTGTACGGAGTAGCCCTGTCGCAACTGCTCAATTACTGTGGGTAGATTTTCACGTAACTGCTTGGTGGTGAGTGTTTGCATAACCTAAGTTTAACATAATACTCAAACTGAGTCTAAGTTGAACTTAAGCACAAAGATTTAGGCTGGCTCTAGGGCTGTGCGGATGCGCTCAGTCGACTCGATAGAGTCGTAGTCGTTAAACCACATAACATGCCAGCCAGCCGAACGAGCAGGGGACAGATTACCGCGGGTGTCGTCCACCAGTAGTATCTGCTCAGCCGAAACACCAGCCATGGCTTCGGCAATTTCATAAATCTGAGGGTCGGGCTTAATATAGCCGACTTTGGAAGAATCAACGATAGCGTCAAAGCGAACATCAGGAATAAGCCCGTGTTGAAGCATATCTTCTATAAACCCATTGCCAATATTGCTCAGGAGGCCGATTCGGTAGTTATCGGCCGCCCAACGAACCAGTTCGTGCATTTCGGCAATAGGCTCTACTGATTTTAGATAATATGATTGCCAGTCGATGCTCTCTATTCCAAGGTCCTTGGCCAGCACCTTATTGAATTCGGGGATGGACATCTCGCCGGCACACACCTGATCGTTATACTGCCAAAAGACCGATTCTATCACATCAGGTGAAATACTTGTGTCCTGGGCCATGGCCGTGAAAGCACGGTGGAAGAAGCGTACTAAACAGCCGTTAATGTCGAAGTATATGAAGCTAACGCCACTTTTACTGGTCTTTTTACCGGTTTTGCCACCCAGAGACATGCCCACCAGCTCATCGAGCGACTTGTCGAGTACATCGGCTATCTGCTTGATAGTAAAGATCGACGGGGCCTTGATGGCACCACGCTCAATCTTGGCCAGCGTCGAATAGCTCAAGTTCGCTTTCTGACACATCGCCTGCTGGGTAAGGCCCGCGGCCTGCCGGGCACGCTGTAACTGCTTGCCCAATGTTTTTTCATCAACCATTTGGCCCACCTTGGCCGCACTTCCACTCATTGGCCATATAATACCAATTATCCTGCCAAATACCTAGAAAAATAGCCGTAAATGGCCAGGTTTTACAACACTGTTATGAGAATAGTAACCGCTACGATGAAAATGACCGCACCACTGACTGCGCCTGCAATGAGCGACTGCTGAGTCAATCCACCATTGCGCTGTTGTGACTTGTTATATACCCAAGCACCGCCGCCAATAGCTAACAGTAATGAAGTTCCAAATGCTCCCATATTGCTTAATAGTATAGCAGTTTATATTGCTAAGCGCTGCGCCATTGCCGCCAATGCTTTGTGATCGGGCTCTAACGTGGGGTCGGGCGGGGAAAAGTCCTTAAAGCCATGGTTAATTGGGATGAGATGTACATGAGCATGCGGTACATCAAAACCCTCAACATGCACGCCAACTCGCTTCGGTTTTAATACGGCCTTAACTTGCTGCGCCACTATCTTGACCGTTTTCCAGACTGCCATGTAGTCAGCATCGGGTAGATCTTGAAAATTATCTACCTGGACTTTGGGCACCACCAGTACATGACCCGGCTGGGCTGGATGAATGTCCATGAAGGCAATGGTACGATCGTCTTCGTACACCTTATGGCAGGGAATTTCACCCTTGATAATCTTAGTAAATATACTGTCTGGTACTTGTGTCATATTCCTATTGTACTCCCTGGCCATTACCGTTCGCTATGCCGTATACTATCTGCATATGGTTAAACGACTGGCCCTCTGGGCATCAGCCTGTCTGTTACTTGTAAGCCTTATCGGGGGAATTTTTACCTTTTCGCTCACCTCGAATCTTCAGCCAAGCAAATTCAAGTTGTGGCTTCGAAATGCACGTGTTTACCAAAAACTACCCGATATCCTTATCACACAAGCTGCCTCGTCTTCGGAACAAAGGGGTATATCGCTCCAAGATGCCACCGTGCGTAAAGCAGCAGAACAGGCTCTTTCTACCGATTTCATCACTAGGTCGGGCGATACCATTATCGACGCCACCGGTAAGTGGCTTACCAAGCAAACTCCAACGGCAGATTTTAACATTGACCTGCTCGGTGCAAAAGAAGCATTTGCCGATAATCTCATTGCTCAGTACCGCGACCGCTACGAACAATTGCCATTTTGCGAAAGCTTACCTAAAACATCGGACATTTCAAAGATAGATTGCCGTTTGGAACGGGGTGACTTTGATATAGATCAAGCGCTCGACTCCCTACGACTTCAAATCTTGGAAGATCAGAGCTTTTTAGCCACACCAACACTGAGCCCCGAAACTATTGCCGACAGCAGCCAAAGTAAAACTATCTATCAAATAGCGGCACTGCCTACGGCCTACGTCTGGTTCCAGCGTTTACCACTCCTATTTGGAGCGGTCGCACTACTTTGCAGCATTTTCGTTGTACTGCTTTGTCGCAGCAAACGCTTTGGGGTACGTAAAATCGGCTGGAGGCTTCTGGTTGCCGGTGTCGTCAGCATACTCCTGGGAGTTGCAGGCTATTTCCTTATCAGAAAACTACAGTCGACTCTTGCCAGTCTTTCAACGACATCAATGTACTACGTATATCGAAGCTTGCTGCAAGATTTAGTACGTACCGCAAGTCGCGATATCTTACTAACTCTTGGTCTTGCTGCAGCCGGTAGTACGCTTGTCGGAGGAGTCGTCTTAATCGCTGTAAAAGATAAAAAACCAAAGAACCCTGCACCCAATACACGCATCAAAGAGGCGCCATTTGAAGATAAACCATTCGTCCCACCAAAAATACTAGATACTAGCGATTCCACCGTCAAATACGAGGACGAAGATGAACAGACAAAGCCCCCTCGATCTCCTAAAAAACACAAACGAACGCTCATTCAATAACAAAAAGAGAGCGGGCCATGCTGCGCATGACCACCTCTCTTCCTGGCGGAAGAGGAGGGATTCGAACCCTCGGTACCGAAACCGGCACAACACTTTTCGAGAGTGTCCAGTTCAACCACTCCTGCACTCTTCCGTCCGAACTATTCTAACAGATATGCTACACTGGTAGCCATGGCAGAAGCAGCACGCGCAATTATCATCGAAAACAATAAACTACTGGTCATGTTCCGTAACAAAAATGGCAGTCAATACTATACCCTCGTTGGAGGGCGCATCGACGCCAACGAGACAGCCGAACAGGCTGTCGCTCGTGAAGTCATGGAAGAAACCGGCCTAACCGTAATCGATTCTCGCCTAGTGTATTTTGAAGACCATCCTGAGCCCTACAATAAGCAGCATATCTTCTTATGCACCGTAGCTCCTCACGGTGACGTAGCCATCCAAGAGTACTCCGAGGAAGGGGTCATGAACCGCACCAACATCAACGTGCATCAACCTATGTGGGTCGACGTGAAGAACATTGATAAACTACCCTTCCGCACACCCCAAATCCAACAGGCCCTAGTAAATGCCGTCAAAAAGGGCTTTCCCAGTAATCCCGTAACGTTATAATTCTTTTTACTCAGTTGGTAGTGTAGTGATCCACCTGCTAATGCGGCGTTTTCCAAGTGTTAGTGCGTAGGCAATCGTTGGCACATGGCCAACCATCGGCATTGTTATGCTTTGCGCACCATGAATAACGGTATCTTCCCGTGGAACGCGTCCATCATGCAAAGAATTAACCGATAGTATTGGCATTTTCACCGCTTGTAGGGATTCTAGGCTAGCAGGTAGCTCCTTGAGCGAACCAGCGAACGCAGGATTGATGGTGAATATTGGATCCTTAAAGTTAGGATGCAAAATTTTTCCGCAAATCGATACAACGCAGCGCACCTTTTCAGGCCGAGCTGCCGCTGCATTAAGCACACAACCTGCGCCAGCACTGGCACCAATCAAAGCAACTTTGCCAGATGTTTCATGCAGCTCATCAATATGTCTTACTAAACGATCAAGTTTAGGTTCAAACGCCTCACCATCGGCCCAACCAACAGGGAAGTATTCCAGCTCAACGCCGTGAAACTGCCAAGCCTTCACGGCTTTGTCCTGCCCAAGTGTTCGCTCGTCACCGAGGCCTGGTACAAAAATAGCCGGAATAGTTGTTTTTCTAGTCATGCTCCTTACTATAACAAGGTACGTTAGAATCCGTTCACCGAACCCTAATCAAATAGTACAAGCAACCCTATCAACCAAAACAAAAACCAGTCAATTGACCGGTCCTCGTTTTTATACACCCGGGCAGGAAAACCTCACGTTAATCTGTGCGCCGAGTGAACTCGGGCAACAGACTAACGACCGAACCTTAACGGTTCTCGCATTCTTACAGAATGCAACCAATGAAAAAGCCAGCCTTACGGCTGGCACTTTCATTGGTACACCCGACAGGATTCGAACCTACGACCTTTGGCTCCGCAAGCCAACGCTCTATCCAGCTGAGCTACGGGTGCGTGCATCTGGAAAACAGAGGTTAGTGTACCATTTTTTAATTAGTTTTACTAGAGTTAGAAGCGGATTTTGTGCATTAACCGATCGACCATATCGAGTTGTTTTTCTTCAACCGGCAAATAGTTGTCCAGGATTTCCATGATGCGGTCGCGGTCTTCAGGCGCAAAGTAAATACTCAGTCCCGGAGAAAATCGCTGTAGGGGTAGAAGCCAAATAGATTCAACACCTTCTTCTTGTACAACAGAGAATGACTTAAAACCGGCGAATGGGTAGTGTTTACCACCAATATGCATACCGGCCGAATCTATACGATAGGGAAGTTCACGGGGTTTGCGTGATGCCATGATCCCAAACAAAATAGCTACGATAATAATCACAGCCGGAGTAAAAATCTCACCGCCCGTAAGAAGATACGCTACCGCTCCGCCGCCAACAGCGAGCAGGGCAAGTAGTACATACCAGCCAGCTGATTTGTGATGGGCAATAAATTCTGACGCCGTCCACTCTACCGAAATTTCTTCGGGTAATGCTTGAGCTGGTGCAGTTTGTGCGCTCGACCCGCCGGTAAATTGCCAACTTGCTACTGGTTCAGCAGCAGACGGAGCGGGGGCGGCAGCCGGTTGTTGGGCATCTTGCATATGGCTATATTGTATCCGGTTGACGAACAACTTGCCAGCTTCATGACGAGCAATATAATGGTCTTCTCGCCGTCGCAACAAGTATGATATAATCTACCTCTGTTAGTAGCAGTACTATCAACCAAAGCCAGCCAAATCCCGCGGAGGGGTACCCAAGTGGCTGAAGGGGACGGTTTGCTAAATCGTTAGTGGGGCGCAAGTTCCAGCGAGGGTTCGAATCCCTCCTCCTCCGCCAAGGAGAGACAGTCACATCTTTAGATGTGGCTGTTTCTCTTTAGAGAACGATTCGAACCTCAGTTCGGTCGGCAAGACAGGGCACAGGAGCTTGCTCCGAGCTCTGTTGCTGCCGTATGTCTATCCCTCCTCCAAAATTTTGAATGCCACCCGTATGAGCGGTGTTTTAATTTACAAAGTATACTTTGACGCTATGACGTTATAGCGTTATAATGTTGTTATGAGTTCATTAAGTGAAAAAACTACAATTTATCTAGATCCACAAGTAAAAAAATTTTTGCAACATAAGGCCATTGCCGAAGGTCGTTCTGTTTCTGTGGTCATAAATGAACAGTTCGAGGATATGTTAGAAGATTTATCCGATATCAAAGAGATAGGTAAGCGGCGCGCTGAAGAATCTATTCCATTTGAAACTGTCCTAAAAGAGCTTGGCCTCACCTATGAGCAATTACGAAGTAGAGTTCGTTAAAAGTTCTAAAAAAGAATTTTCAAAACTGTCACCTCCGTTGCGATTACGCATAGCCAAAGGCATATACGCTCTACAAAAAGACCCGCGAGCCGGTGGTAACGTCCGTCCAATGATAGGCACTACAAGTTGGCGACTGCGTATTGGTGATTATAGAGTGATCTATGATATTTTCGATAAAAAGCTATTGATCTTGGTTATACGAATTCGTCATCGACGAGAAGTTTACAGCAAGAAGTAAACAGCGTAAAAACTATATTCTATTTCCATGCATCTTGAATCAATTCACCATTTTAGAGTTAAGTGAAATTGTCCTCGACGCAAAACCCCGGCCGTTGGGCCGGGGCTCTACATGGGGTGTGTTCGAAAGCCGAACATCTGGCGGACAGAATGTTGTGGGATTCGAACACCTGTTCGAATCTAGTGTGTTCGAAAGCCGAACATCTGGCGGAGAGGGTGGGATTCGAACCCACGGTACCGTTGCCGGCACGATGGTTTTCAAGACCATTTCCATCGACCACTCGGACACCTCTCCGTGTCTGCAATCTAACAGGGGTGATTATATCACTCAGCGCGTGCAAATACCAGCGCTTCAACCGAACTTGCACCCGCACCGTAAAGCACCCTAGCAGCTGCCTGCAGCGTTGCGCCAGTGGTTACCACGTCGTCAACGAGTATAATGTGCCGCCCCGTTACGTGACTCGGTTTATACACTGCGTACAAATTGTGCGCTTGGGCGATGCGTTGCACCCGGCTCGCACCCAGTTGACGAACAGCGTTTTGTCGCACTAATACATTAACGACAGGGAGGCCGGTGCGTCGTGACAAAGACTGGGCAATGAGTACTGCCTGGTCATAGCCTCTTTGCCTGACTCTTAGCGGAGCAGTCACTGCCGGCACGAGTAGGGCGTCAGGCGGAATGTCGAATATACACATGGCCGTGGCCAGTTGTTCGGCCACAGAGCGTACACGCTCGAATTTCAGCAAACGAACAATTTCCTGGGCCTCTCCCTGGTACGGGGAAACGTACTGCACGCGCTCCAAACCGTGCACGTTCATGTGATAAGCGCCCGTCAGCGAGGCAATGCAATCACTACATAGTGCAATACCTTCGGCTTCACAGCGTAGACAGGCCAGGGGCGCCACTAGAGCAGTGATTCGTTCCATGAGGTTCATATTCTGCAGCCTAGCAGACAATTTCTGTCATGGCACGAGCACAATATTAGTGCATGTTGTGAAAGTTGTGTTGTAAATAACCTGCGTGAGCTTGCCCGGCCCAAAATGCTAAGTTATACTAGCATAAACACAAAAACGCTAGTTCACTATGAATTGACCTTGGAGGGTAACGATTATGGCTCGACGAAGCCGAGACGAAGATTTATTGATGGAAGATGAGCTGACCGCAGCATTCCTTGGGGAAGACGACGGACCGCTTGTAGAGCATGAGGCACCTGCGCCCGCTGCTCAAGCAAGTGCACCAGCCGAAGAATGGGACGAAGAAGAAACCGTTCCCGGACAATTAGCGGTAGATGTCTACGAAACAAAAGAGAAAATTGTTGTTAAAGCCCGCACTGCCGGTGTTAACAAAAGTGACCTCGACGTTTCTATTGCCGACAACACTCTCAGTATCCGCGGCACACTTTCTGCCGGCAATGAAGAAGATGTCGAAAACTACTTTGTCCAGGAATGTTACTGGGGCGAATTCTCCCGCAGCATCACCTTGCCAGTACCGGTCAAAGAAGATGAGATCGAAGCCGTGCTTAAAGATGGCGTACTGACCATCAGCTTCGCCAAACTCAAGCAAGATACCGTCAAAAAGATCCAAGTCCTGTAATCACAATAAACTAGCGTTTAAAGAACCCGTCGACATGCGGGTTCTTTTTATTTCTTATGTATAAAGACAGGCAAGAGCAGTAATGAAAAAAGAGCCCCGCAGGGCTCTTTTGTGTAGATCAAATTCTACCTATTACTGGCTTCCGCCAACAAATCGTTCCAGGACGAAGTTGACAATAATCTGAGCCAAGGCAACCACAACCAAACCGATAACGGCGTACATAATGGTGTTCTTAGCAGACGTAATGTTACCCGAGTCGCCACCAGAAGTGATGTACTTGATACCACCAACGATGATCATAACCACAGCAATAATACCAACGATAGCAGAGAACAAGTTAAGGCCGAGCTTAACGGCGTTGTTTACCTGGTCGGTACCTTCAGTGCCCGAAGTACAGCTGTCGTCCGTACCAGTAAGGCTCACTTTTGTTCCTCCACAGACAGAACCCTGAAGATTAAAATCTTCAGCTGCCACTGCCGGGACTACCGCCAAAGGTGCTGCAAACAAACCAAAGGCTGTCAGGGTGAGCATTAAACTTTTTATCTTTTTGATCATTTCGTATTTACCTTTCTTTATTCTCTTGTTTATACCATAAACGGGGTAGGATTTTCAATCCTTGTGCTACTTAACAAATCGCTCTACTACAAACTTTACGAGCGTTTGAGCAAGCATAACTATTACAAGTCCAACGGCAGCAAAAATAAGCGTATTTTTTGCGCTATTCAACTGACCTGAATCACCCTGCGCAGTCATATATTTGAGTCCACCAACCATAAACATAATAACGGCAATAATGCCCAGTATTGCTGAAAATATATTCAATCCTCGTTGCACTGTAGGCTCAACATCAGGTGTACCTGTAGGCGCAGAACAGCCTGCTGATCCAACCGCCAGGCCAGCACCGTCACAAACTGCCGTCTTTGCATCGGCAAAAACTTTTGGACTCAATTGTATAGCCGTTACTATTCCAACTAAAAGTACAGTTATGCTAAGAGCAATTATTCGCATTTTTTTCATCTATATATACCTCAGAATTAATCCTATTATGGCACGAGACATAATTATGACTACTACACCTACGGCTGCATAGATTAAACCATCTCGAGCTTTATTTATTTTTGCACTATCTCCCGTAGAAGTCATGATCGTTAGTCCATTTATCATTATAAAGATTACTGCGAGAATGCCGCCAACAAGGGCAATGATATTAGCAATCTTCGCCACTAAGCCGTTGCTTTTATCAACCAAACCCTCTGGGTTGACCGCAGAATTGTCTTGGCAGACGGAAGAAGAGCTAGTAGCGGCCGTTCCGTCGCAGGTTTTCTCAAGCGGATCAAATGCATGCACCGGACGCACTAAAGAAATTGTAGCGATACACAGCATAATAAAGACAACGACAGTGCGGATTAGTAATTTCATAGTTTATCAATCACAAATTTTACTATAGTGAAAGCCGATATACTAACTGCCAGCCCTATGGCGGCATATATTATAGTATTCCGTGCTTTAGCGGTTGCGTTGGGATCACCCTGACTAGTAATAAATCTAATTCCGGCAATAATTAAGATAATTAGTGAAATGCCTCCTACTACGGCAAACACTAGATCATAAACTCCACTAAATGTATTCGTTGCATTTGCGCGAGGTATATTGATGTTGCTCGAGTCTTTCTCGCTGAGCCAAGCGGCAAGTTCGTACATTATAATCTACCTCCAATAAACATTACGATTGTAGTGGCTAAAACCGCTACTACGAGGCCAATTAGTGCGTTCAAAACAGTATTTTTAGCTTTTTCAACTTCACTTGCTTCACCTTGGCTGAGCGTATATTTTATGCCTCCGAATATCATGTATCCAACTGCAACTATACCGGCAACGCGAAGCAGGATATCGATAATAGCTAGGATAATTCGAGGCAGGGCCTTCTGCATTGAAAACTCCACCTTACCATCTGGAGTAGTTTCCGTAGGTCCGACTATTGCACACGGATCATTACCCTTAGCTCCAACATCGAGGTATTCGTACCATGTTGGCAAGCCTAAAAATCCACCAGATTTATGACAGGAGTCGTCGCGACTTGCGGCCGAAACTTGGATAGGGGAAACTACCGCACTAAAACTCATGAAACTTACAATCATTACCAGCAATAGAGTTATTTTTTTCACTGCAACACTCCACCTGGGACGATCCACTGCAAAAATGCATACATCATGCCGTATAAAACTAGAGCCAGCAGGGCATTGCTCGCACGCTTTCGTGCAGCAGCTGCTGCATTTGGGTCTCCTGCGGAAGTAGTG
>CAYXHO010000021.1:0-11680 GCA_964465215.1 uncultured Candidatus Saccharibacteria bacterium
ACTCACGCTTGGATTATGGCCAATATCGCCATTCCAGGTGGCTGCAAATATGTCACCATGTCCAAAGTATTCAATTTGGAAGCATCGGTCATCGCCAAGAACACTGGGTGGTAATTCGGATTTGCATGGCACAAAAGACATGTCCCTATTCAATAACTATCTTTGCTGAAACGCAACCATAAGAATAATGTAAAGTCAGTGTAGAAATTATTAGTGTTATATATCCAATAGTCAAAGCAGAGTCGAATTGGTGCCTTTGTTTCAATGGATCTGAGTATAAACACCTACTTCTGTTCTTTTACAAAATGTTAGTATGAGCTCATGAAGAAACCTGTTAAAGAACAAGGTATTCGTAACTGGACGCTGTATGTCATCAAGTTCACTGACGGAACGTATTACGTTGGAATCACAGCATTTAAGGACTTCATGCGCCGCATTAGGCAGCACGGAAGTGCCAGGGGTGCTCAGTGGGCAAAAGGCAAAGTATTAGAAACGGTAGTAGAGACCAGAGACTTGGGTAGAATCCCTCGTGTTAATGCAGAGAGTATAGAAAATGAAGTAACACTACACTATAGAAGATTGCACGGGCGGAAAGTGAGGGGAGGCTACAACTCCTCATTAAAGTCATCAATAATTCCAAACTATACGCCCGGCAGCACCCAGTCTTTATTCTTGATTTTGATTGGCTTACTTTTAGCTCTGGTAGCTTTAGCTATCATTACCAATCAATTTGATTGACCAGTCTCCGATACTCCTACTTTTACCCTAGTGTCAACGGATCTGAACTACTTTATGGCAGAAATTTCAATGCTGTCTTTTTCGTACATATGCTAGTAGAAAAATAGACGCTAGAGCAATGAGCGTTATTTGAGCGACATTAGAGGGTAGCTTCGTGCTGTTACCAGTTTCAGATAGTGTTGAGGATGTGCTTAATCCTAGTACACTGACGCTACCGGTGGAACAAAGCTCGTTGGAAGCATTTGAGCAGATGCGGTAAGTAAAACTATCTGTAGCTGCTGCCGAAACTTTAGGGAAGAATATACTGCTGAAAGTACTCCAGAATGATCGGCTTGAAACAGTTGTCTGTGTATATTCTATGGCACCAGTGCTGGTATTTACACGAGTCGTGCCACTGGAAGGGCCGCTTACTATAGTTAGGCTTTCTGTGTTAACACCTTGGCCGTAGTGATCAGTGTATAAATCGGCAATATTTAAAGAACCACTACCATTGCTCAGTGTGATGGATGGATTGGAAGTTGTTTTTGTTGGGGCTGTTGTAAGTGGTTGCCAATCTATTTTGGCATCAACCCACCCGTCGGTCGTAACTCTTGTTTCGCCACTTCCATCTGCATTCATGTAGTATAGTTCTGTCGGAGAGCCGCCGCGTCGGTATGCAATCTTAGTTCCATCTGGTGAATATACTGGCGAGCCGTGGTATACAGAGGCTGAGGTAAGCTGTGCAGTGCTTGAACCATCTAAGTTCATAGTGTGAATCTGATATACAGCTCCATCTGTTAAGGCAAGAGAGTTGTAGACAATCTTAGTTCCATCTGGTGAAAAAGAAGGATCGTCGTCATGCTGTGAATTGTTGGTCAGATTGGTTGCTCCAGTGCCATCGGCGTTCATTAGGCCAATTTCATAATCACCTCCACCAAAAACTGCCGAAAACACAATTTTTTCTCCATTTGGTGAATAGGAGGCCTTATACACATGCTCTGATGGTGAGTACAGTGCGGTTGCCCCGCTACCATCTAAGTTCATGGTCCATAGCTGGTATATTGACGAGACAGCGTAAGAGTACAGTATTTTAGTGCCGTCAGGTGAGAAGCTTGGATAAATACTATTTGTACTCCCGTTTGTGAGCTGCACGGCATTGGTCCCGTCGGCATTTGCAATCCAGGTATACTGCCATGAACCACCTGAGGTATAGACAATCTTGGTCCCATCCGGTGAAAAGCTGGCGTAACGACGCGCTAAGTCATTGGCCCCGATAGCACCAGACCCCGTGCCATTAGGTTTTACAGTGACCATCTGGTAGTTGTCATAACTGTTAGTATTGGTGTACAGCAGACGCCCGTTAATGCCAGGGAACGTACTCGCACTTGCCATGCTAGAAGGTAATATTACATTAGCGACTATTAACATTACGGCAGTCAAGCCTACTACCGAAAAATACCTTTTATTATGTCTCTTCATCGTCCCTCGATTACTCTTATGGTAATAGAGTAAGCAATCCCCGTCAACTTTAAGTACACATAAAAAGACCTCTGTCTCCAGAGGTCAAAGTGCTTGGCAAACTCAAGTACATTCGAACAGGAATCTTATCCTTGCTGAGCTAGTTCGATGGATGTAGCTCGCATGGGAACTAACAGGTTTGATTTACTCTACTGCCCAAGATTAGAACTCTAAACGATAAGCTGTTTGACCATCTTTATAGTCGATGTATTTTCCTGAAAAGCCTTCCAGGGTAACGTTAGTGTTTGACTGAATATAATCTTTACTTACCGATATTTCACCATTATCGTTTGTAGTTCCGTCCCATGACTTCCCATTGGTCGGACATGGGCCTTGAATACATCTAATACCATTATCGCTGTAGATGTGAACATTAGCTTTCGAGACAGCCTTACCCGTAGCTTTGCTTATTAAAGTAAGAGTCACAATATTAGTAGCATCTTTCTCTTCATTCTCTGGTTCTTTTTCAGAAGCTGGTGAATAGGAACTATCATTTGTAGTTTTAGTTATTGAACTCTGGTTCCATACTCTCCAGCTAACTATGCCAATAACAATAATCATCACAGTTAAAACCAGAGTTACGACGTGCATGAAACCTTCCTGATTACTTTTTAGTTTCATACCCATCCTCGTTTAGTTAACACAAGTATGAGCTAAACCAAAGCAAAAGAAAAGACCTCTTTTCCAGAGGTCAAAATGCTTATGGTAGCGGGGGCAGGACTCGAACCTGCGACCTTGTGGTTATGAGCCACACGAGCTGCCACTGCTCTACCCCGCGACGATTGTTTTGAACTGATATATCGTACCAAAAAGTCGGCTGAGCGTCAAGGGTTAGGCTGACGGACAAACAGGGGTATAATATTGGTAGGAGGCAGTAATGGCAGCATCACAAAAACATATTGACCGAATCATGCAGGAACTGGAAGCTGCGGGATTGTCGAAGTACGCACTTGGAAAGGGCGAGAGTCGCCGTTTGCCGGACATGATTCATACTAAAGAGCATGTTCATGCGGCGGTTATGGGCCGCAAAGACTTAGTAACCAATGCCATGCTGGTGGCAACTGACCGAAAAGTGCTGCACATTCAGTACAGCCCGTTCTTTATGAACACCGATGAAATTACCTATGAAGTGGTGTCGGGCGTAACCTTTGGCCGGCAGGGTTTAACTAATTCATTAACCCTACATACGCGCATTGGCGACTTTAATTTAAAGCTGGTCAACGCTAGTGCTGCCGAGCGCTTTATTGCCTACATTGAAGAACGTCGACTGGAGGGCGACGGGGATACGTCATCGTCTAGCAAGAAATCAAATAATGGAAAAGTAAGCAGTCCAGCAAAGTCCGTATCCCGAAAGCCACAGTATGACTTTAGTCGTAAGGAGCGTAGCTTTTTGCAAACGCACGAACTGTCGGTGTTATCTTCGCTAGGGCCAGATGGTCGAGCGACTGGCGCGGCGGTGTATTACATGTTTGACGGCGATTTTCTGTATATAGTGACCAAAGAAGGGACCGAGAAAGCGCATAACATTTTGCGTAACCCCGATGTAGCCCTGACCGTTACAGATGAAGCAGTCATGGCCACCATGCAAATAGACGCAAATGCGGTCGTAGAAACAGATAATGACAAACGGCAAGCGGCGTTCAACGCCATTGTTAAACCTCGGCAATATAAAGATGGGGCCAAGTATCCGCCGGTTGCGGCACTCAATGCCGGAGCGTTTGTAGTGATCCGTCTAGTGCCATCTTCGGTGCGCTATAGCGAATTTGCCGCTAAATAGTTGAGTCATAAAAAAACTCCCGGCGAACCGGGAGTTTTTGGCGTTTGGTAATAAATTACCAGCTGCGCTGACGGAATGATCCGCCGTTGCCGCCACCACCATTGCCACCGAAGTCGCGTCGTGGGCGATCTTCTTTTGGCTTGGCTTCGTTAACCGTAATGCTACGGCCACCGATGTCGCTGCCAGCAAGAGCTTTTTCAGCTGCTTTACCTTCGTCGTCGTTTTCAAACTCGACAAAGCCAAAGCCTTTGCTGCGACCAGTGTCGCGGTCTTTAATGACAACTGCTGATGCTACGGTGCCATGAGCGCCAAAGATTTCAGCAAGTTCTTCGTCAGTTGTGGCAAATGGTAAGCCACCGACAAATAATTTGTACATGTAGTTGTTTCCTTGTTGTTAACCATTAGGTTCGACCTCTATCTTCGGCTCGGCTACTGGTTACTGACCAAGAAACACTCTGCATCGAACGATAAAACCTAGTCGTATTGAACCACAAAATAGCATAAATACCAAACATTTAAAAGAAACTTATTGACAAAAAAGCAAAAGCATGTATAATGATAATTAGTTTTGATGATCAACAAAACAAAAACAACCTAAGCAAACTAAGCAACAAAAAGAAGAAAAAAAGGGTAACAAACAATGAAATTAAGCAAACTTTTAGCCTACGAACTTACACCATCTGAAGATACACGATTAGTTGAGTTCGACGACATCTTGAGCTAAACAATTATTACACGATAAACTTGCGATTAAATAACTCCGGGCAACCGGAGTTTTTTAATGGTTTGGAAGACTGAGCAAAGAAGACTTACACTAATAGGATGAAGCGTGCACTAACAGCGGTCCATCATCGTTTAATGCCCTTTTATATTTCTAGGCTGCTGGAAGGGTTCATTTTTTGGTTTGCCATTGAAAAAGTCTACATGACCAGTCTGGGTTTCACCGCTTCTGGTATTGGTTTGGCGATCGTGCTGATGAGCGCTGTGGTTTTATTTTCAGAGATTCCACTTGGCGTTATTGCCGATCGCACAAGTCGCAAGACGATGGCAATCTTTTCGCTTGCAATGCTTGGGCTTGCCACCGGAATCATGAGCCAAGCAAGTGAACCACTGCACTATATGATTGGACTCTGTTTCTTTGGGGTATATTCGGCCAGTAGTTCAGGGCTAAACGATAGTATCATCTATGATGTCGTACTGGAGGAGGAGGGCTCTCGAGCGAATTTCGAAACGTACTATGGACGTGAGCGATTGTATGGAAGTGCCGGACTGGTGGTTAGCTCGCTGTTTGGCGCGTGGATGGCCAAAGAGTGGGGGCTTGATGCAACGTATGTGTGGACCCTGCCATTTACGTTGATGGCGATAGTTAGCTTGCTATTTCTACTAGAGCCAAAACTGCACAAGGTTACCGAAGCTACCTTTATTTTTTCGCATTTAAGCGAGACACTCTCCGAAGTGCGGCGTGCAGGCATCATGCGGTGGATAGTCATAGCGCTTGTGTCTGTTGGGCTTGTTTCTCGTACCTTGCTCGACGTGGATCAGCTGTGGCCACTAGCCCTTGCTATGCCGCTTCTGTGGTTTGGGCCGCTTAATGCAGGGTTGTTGACGGCCTTTGGGCTGGCTGGTTTTTTTGCCGGCAAGGCGAATAGCTGGAACCGTGTACTAAGCGGGTTGCTGTTGTTGCTTTTAGTCGGAGTTTTAGGCTTGACTATTCCTCGGTTATCAGTGATTATTCCCGCACAGCTGGCAGTGCTCTTGGCGAGCGAAGCATTGTTTATGGTGACTAACGGAAAGCTGCACGATAACGTACAGTCAAAATATAGAGCTGGCGCATCATCCATGATTAGCAGCTTAACGAGTTTGTTGTTTATGATGTTTGTGCTGGTGTTCAGTAAGGTGGCAGATTGGCGCAGTATTTTCTGGGCAAGCATTCTTTTAGTTCCTGTGGTTTTAGTGGCGCTTTATGCAGTCCGCAGAACCGCACAGCATGACTAGCAAAACAGGGAAGAATATGCTAAAATTGGCCTTGATCAAACACCTGCCGGTGTAGCTCAGCTGGTTAGAGCACAGGACTCATAAGCCTGGGGTCAGTGGTTCAAGTCCACTCACCGGCACCAAAGTAAAACGCTTGGGCCATCCAAGCATTTTTTATTCTAAAATAGTACTATCCATGAACCTCGCCGACTACGACTATCACTTATCTGAAGCAGCTATTGCATTGCGCCCACCAAAAGAGCGGGGCACGACTCGCTTGTTATGCCTGAACCGAGAAACTGGAGCGCTAGCCGACCGGCGTTATGCCGAGCTAGATACAATATTAGAGGCTGGGGATGTGTTGGTCATCAATAACACCAAAGTGCTCCCGGCTCGTTTACTGGCAAAAACTGACAATGGTGCCGAACGAGAACTTCTTTTGCTCGAGCAGCATGGTAGGACGAAAGATCACCATTCATCTCGAGTCATGTATCGCCGCAAAATCAAAGTTGGTCAGAGCTTGCACGTCGGTGACGTTGCAATTACGGTGGATGAGGTCTTCAACAATGGCACGGCAAAGGTAAGCAGTGTGGTCGACTTATGGCAGCTGGCAATAGAGCAGGGCGAAGTCCCCTTGCCTCCCTATATGCATCGTCATGAAGAGCCAGAAGACCGTGAGCGCTACCAAACTGAGTTTGCCAAAGCCATGGGCTCGGTGGCGGCGCCAACGGCTAGCCTTAATTTAACCGAAAAACTTCTAGATCAACTTCGTGCTAAAGGGGTGGAGATCGTTGAACTTACCTTGCATGTAGGCTTGGGAACCTTCATGCCCATTCGTGTTGATGACGTAACCAAACACAAAATGCACCAAGAATACTTCGAAGTTCCATCTTCTACTGCTGCTGCAATTCGGCGAGCAAAGGTTGAAGGGCGACGAGTGATTGCCGTTGGCACAACGGTAACCCGAACTTTAGAATACGCCGCCAAAAGGTTACTAGAGGAACAGGCTGATGACGTTTGCGGAGAGGCAGATATATTTATATACCCAGGTTACGAGTTCAAAATTATTGATGGACTCCTCACCAATTTTCACGCTCCGCATTCCACGGTACTGATGATGGCTGCTGCTTTTGCCGGCTGGGATTACTTAAAACAAGCGTATGACCATGCCCTTACTCATGAATATCAGTTTTTGAGTTATGGCGATAGCATGCTTATTTTGTAGCTCACTTTTTAACATCCGTTGTTGTTTCGGCTGTTTTGCCCAACATCGCTAGAACGAATTGATTAAATTTTCGTAGTTGTCGTCTTTGTCTTTCAGAAGTGCCCCCCAGATTCCATATTTTATATTATTCCGAATAGCAAACTCCAGGCAATTGCCGCGAACCGGACACTCATCGCAAAGGTTTTTTGCTAGTTCAACGCTTTCACCACGGTTAGGATAAAAAAGTTCTGTGAGTGGTGCCGAGTCTTTTCCTTTGGCGCAATTAGCAATTTTTCTGTCATAGCGAAAGGGTACTATTGTGGTCCTTGGCAGGGCATTGTCTTGTAGCCCTCTTGTGTGTAAGATTTGACGTCCACTCGATAAAATCTCTAATAGTTTTGCTCTTCCAACGTAGTCTAAAGATCCGGGGTTGGTGTAGTCCATGCTGTTCGCGAGTTTAATAAGAGCAATGTCAAATTTGGGGAGTAATTTTTGTACTGCTGGATTTTTCCATGGATTTTCATATTTTGTTTCTTGCCTATGTTGCGTTGTTGTTTGGCTCGTTTCGGTGTTGGTTTTGGCCCATTGGGGTCCTTCGAGCTCATCCAGCTCTTTCGCTGAGTCATCAGTATCTTTGAACATGCAATCGAGTAGTATGCCACCTAATTCTAGGTAATAAGAATACTGCTGTTCAACAATTGTGTATAATTGCTCGGCTTCTGGTGAGTCTTCATGGCGAATTTTGGCTTGTATAGCTTCTAGTATTGAAGACGCAAAGCCATCTCCAAGCAGTTGAGGACGCCTGAACCGGGTAGCCTTATCAAGAATTACTGACCCTTTATGTTGGGCAATTTGATCCAACAAGGCAAGCGTTGGTGTATGATCAGGACCATAGTCAGCAGCAACAATACGAAAAGCGCGCATTGCCGTGTACATTGTTAGAAATCGTGATGCAGTTTGACTTGTTTGTCCGCTTAGGATGCACATAGTAACGGCATCATTAACAAAATTTGCGGTTTCACAAGCTTCTAAATCGGTACTAAATTGATTGCCACAAATTTCACTAACGCGACCCATCTGAAAAGCACTTTGCTGGGCTGCTAGGGGTTCGGGGTCGGCAGTATTACGATATCGCAAGTTGTAAAGTCCACGGTTGTGTTCTATTTGATCTGCGAAATCGGATAAAACAGGGTGAAATGGAGTAACGGTATGGTTACCTATACGCAGGACTTCCAATGTTAACCTCGACTACCAAATGCTTCAAGAGCTGAACGTAATTTATTGATAATCGCAGTACTGACCCCGCTAGTCATTTCGGGCGAATCTAAAACCTCGGCTATGGCTTCGGCTTGAGCGGTGGTTGTTGGTCGTGGAACGGGACCACCATCTAACGCTGCGCCAATATCACGATAAAAAGAAGTTAAATCTTCGTTTGTTGAAACCTCCCTAGCGGAATCCTCGGCTGTGCTATCGAATTCAGTCACGACGCCGGTACTTGCTTCGATTACCCTTAGAGCACTATCAATAATCGACCTGGCATTCTGTAGGTCTAAAATGACTCTCTCGATTCTTCTTTCTGGATAGAGATGTAAATTAGTGTCTTGCAGTTCACTTAACGTTCCGGATGCAACATCTAAACATCTAAGAGAGTCTTACACGCCGTTCCGCCGGTGAAGCTCACTAGCCCAAATGCGCTTCTACGCTCTTGTCCAGTATTGTTGGCATCAAAAGATCGTGAAGCTACATAAGTTTTTGCCTCTTCAATTGTCATACCTTGGATTTCAAGAGCGAGTTGGGCAACTTGAGCAGTCTTAAGTTTATGATCGACCGCCGCTTGGGCAACTAATCTTTGAATCGTTCCATTAGATTTACCCCCTAGGTGTTCGGCGATCTTTGATGCAGCAGAAGGAGTAATGGACACTTCACCTGGTAAGGCTGATTTTGAAGATTTGCGTATATTGCGTACAAGGCTAGGGTCAAGAGCTTCGGCATCACGCAGTAGTTTATGTAGCGAGCTTAAAGTTGTTCCCCATAGTTGCGCTTTCACCTCTATCCAAGCCACACAAGCATTGCGCTCTTCAGCAGTGAGACCCATTCTGCCCCCAGATGTACCTTGGCTGGCAATTGCTGCAGCTTGAACAATCCCTACCTTCTCGTTGAATGGTTCAAAGTATGACCATGCTTCTTGTAGCCATATTGCAGTACGAGCAGTTTTGATGTTGTCATGCATGAATGAATTACGTATTCGTTCATCAACAAACTGTTCTTGTTGCATAACTTCGGCAGTTGCGAAAACGAGTGGTTCACCTATTTCGGCCATTACCGTTAGGCGGTGATAACCATCAAAAGGTGAAAATAGCATATTGCCAGGGATATATGCTAAGCGTACGGCAGCTCGTTGCCCTGTACCTCCGTGTTCCTCTTGGTGTTTTTTAAAATCTTTTCGAAGGAATTCTAGCTTATCATGATCAACCGGAACATCGTGAATATCTATAAGTGAAGTAGGTACATAGCAATCGTATAGAGTTTCATTTCGAACGGTGACAACAGAAATATCAGCCATGATAGGGTAGTCGGTTAGGGGCAATAAGGCTACATTGGGTTCACGTTCTGCAGGAGCTACCATTGACTAATAATAGTGAGTCGTCATAATTTGAGCAATAAAATTGTGATAAATACAATTTTGTATAACCAGTTATTGTCTATCTAATACAAATTAATTCATGGGGGCATTAGCCCCCCATGAATTAATGAAGCAGGAAAATATGTTATTGCGGCAAGACGACGGTGTCAATGACGTGGATGACGCCATTGCTGGCAGGGATGTCGGTTTTAACGACTTTGCTGACATTTCCCTTGGCATCGGTAAGTGTTACGTCGCTACCATTTATTTTGACAGTTAGCGTTCCCCCCTGAACGGTGGTGATGGTTTGGCCATCGCTCAGGTCGCTGCTCATGGCTTTGCTGGCGACAACATGGTACGTCAAGATGCTCTTGAGCTGCTCAACATTCTCTGGCTTGAGTAAGCTATCGAGTGTGCCGGCAGGTAATTTGGCAAATGCATCGTTAGTAGGTGCGAATACAGTGAAAGGACCTTCACCACTCAGGGTCTCTACAAGTCCAGCCGCTTTTACGGCAGTAACGAGGGTAGAGAACTGGCTGTCGGCGCTGGCTATCTCAACAATATTTTTAGTCTCTTTCATGTCACTTGTGTCGCTGGTTTGCGACTGGCTTTGTGCTGCAGGTTTGGCATCTTTGGTATTGTCGTTATTGCTCATTAAGGTCCAGCCACCAATGCCCAAAATGGCAAGTACGGCGACGACAATAATGATGGTTTTTGAGTTGTTTTCCATAGTTTTCCTCCTATACCAAAAGTGGTATAATAAGTGTAATAATTCTTGATCGGATTATGTTAATTAGAGCTTTTTCAGGAAGCTCTTTTTAATGTCTGCTAATCATAGACCTCCTTTCTGCTTCGCGATTAGTTACGGCTCGCCAGATAAATGAATGTAAACTTTGAGTGACCTCTCGCTGTTCACGTCCGCGTGGTGGGTCGGGGTAATATTCAAGTAAAAAGCCATTGATTGCATGGGTGATGATCTTAGCCTCGCTCGCAATTTTGTCGAGGCCAAGCGACAACTCGCCCGTTAATCTGCCCTGTTCAAGCACTTCTTCAATGTGCAGGTATGCTTTAGCTGGCACGAACCCACGATCTAAGTGATCGAAATGGTCACGGTAATGGAGGAAATATTTTAAAACAAAGACCACATCTTCAATGTGTTCGAACTGAAATGCTATGCGGTCTTGCAGTAGGGCGTGGGCGGTTTTACGTTTTGGAAGTGCAGCACGTTCTATTCCGAGCTTGGTGTTTGTCTCGTCAAATATTTTTTTGAGGAGTACATCTTTGTCGGCGAAAAAGTGGTAAATACTCGATAACCCTACGTGGCTCTCTTCGGCCAGCGTTCGCATCGATAAACCGTCGTATCCGCTGCGGGCAAAGATAGTTTTGGCTGTTTGCATAATTGATTGGTATGTTGTTGCTGTCATGTGGAACGCTCGTTACATTTTTAGTATAACGTTTGTTCCATTTCATGCAATAACAATGCATGTAAATTACAACGATAATGCTGTACTATTCGGCCATGGATTATACGACCTACCTCTGTTATAATAGGGCGCTGATGAAAGACTACGGCTTTACCATTACCCATACATTACCAGGCTCAATGGCCCGGGCTGGTGTGCTGCATACGCCGCACGGCGATATTCGGACGCCAGCATTCATAGTGGGGGGAACACAAGCGACCGTAAAAGCTTTGACGCCAGAAATGGTGACTGATATGCATGGTCAGGCAGTACTGGCAAATACTTATCACCTAATGTTACGGCCAGGAGCTGAAACGATAGAAAAAGCCGGAGGATTGGCCAAATTTATGCATTGGCTGGGGCCAACCTTTACCGACAGCGGTGGCTTTCAAGTATTTAGCTTG
>CAYXHO010000022.1:0-1175 GCA_964465215.1 uncultured Candidatus Saccharibacteria bacterium
CGCCATCCAACCCTAACTCACCGAGGATAATTAGGTCATCAGGTACTTTCGGGTGTTTAACGTGACTATCTGCCAATATGGCTAGAGCAATAGCCAGATCTAAGCCAGTGCCTTGTTTTGGAAGGTCAGCTGGAGCAAGGTTAAGGGTGATGCGTTTGCGCGGAAAATCAAAACCGCTATTAATAAGCGCACTCCGCACTCGGTCTTTTGCTTCAATGAGGACATGGTTTGCCGAGCCGATAATTGAAACACTAGGGAGGCCATTCGTAATAGTACATTCTATGCGCACGGGGATGCTTTGCATGCCCATGGCGACGAGGCTATTTGTCTGCATGAAGATACTCATACTCCATGTATATCGCGTAATCTAACTATAAACAAAAGCAAAAGAAAACGGCCTTTTGCGAGGAAGGCCGTTTACAGGGTTTATGTTTTGATTTTTATTTTTGGATGCCAGCTTTGTTGCTAGTATCAGGGGTCGTTTTTATTTTTGAGCACTTTATTTATTCAAGTGCTACGCCTATCATATAGAGCCAAAAGATCGCTGTCAACAAGTTTATGGTAATTTTTTTAGACTTTTTTAACCGAAGCTGTGTATAACTTAACGATAGTCTACAAAATACTTCGTTTGAAGCTAAGTGATTGCATTATTACGACCCAAAACGAACTGAAAAATGCACTTGTTTTAGTAAAATCTTAACTCTGCGAGTACTCGGTAGCTTAAGATTACGGCATTTTCAAAAGCGCGCTATAAGGGCAGACGAGTAGTATTGAGTGTAGCCAAGTAATCGATATATCTTTAAGTGCGCATTAACAAGAGTAGATACCACTCTGGCACCTAAATACCTCGTCACTATTATGTAAATAATTACTGTGTTCGCAAATACAATAGTGAAAAGGAAAATATAGCTATTTGTATGCAGATTTTTGGTTGACGAAGGGTAATTGTAGTTGCAAAGCTAAAACCATATTTGATTATTTTAGGCCTAGTATTAATGCTATCTTACACATGTATTTACATTTTGTTTGTAGTGTACATGGTCACGAGATTGCTATTCAATAATTGAACTTTATCGTGAAGCTCATGAGAATAGTAAGGCAGTCAATGACCTATAAAATTGGGAAAGAAAATAACAATATAAAATAAATTGTTATAAATCATACAACAAATATTC
>CAYXHO010000022.1:1185-11589 GCA_964465215.1 uncultured Candidatus Saccharibacteria bacterium
ACAAAATTGTATCTATAACGAAGTAAACGATACAACAATATAGTGTTGACAAAGTGTATTTAATTAGTTATATTGGACGAGTAAGCAAAAAACAAAAACTTACAAAAAATATAACTTTTTATCGCTCCACATTGCCCTAAAGGCAATAGGAGCGGTCAGTCACAGCTAGGACGGTAAGCGCTCATATAGTCTAAAATAAGTAGCGGATTTACCGTCTAGCTCCAAATATTTTAGTTGCCTCTGCAACGCACGTTATACACCACAAATGATTTAATGGTACGAAATGAGAGCAAACGTGAGAATAACAAAACGATCAACAAAAATAATGCTTCTACTTTCCATGTATGGGGCATTATTTTTGTTTATTGCCAACACTGATCCTCATGATTTATCGGCTTGGCTGTTAGTTTTGCCGGTAATTCTGTTATTTGGTTGTTTATTTATGACGTTGTACTGGTTGCCATATGTATGGCGTGCAGATTCTGGCATACGAAGAATAGCAGTAGCTGGCATAATCGCTGGAACACCATGCATTGTGCTGCTCCTACGATCGATGGGGCAGTTAACGGGCAAGGATGTTCTTTTGATGGTAGTATTTGGAGCTGTTACCTATGTATATGCCGATAGAATAAAATTCTCGCGCAAAAGACAGGTTTAACAGGCAAATTCTGATATAATGACCAGTGATGGATGACGTAAATTCTGTATTACCACCAACAGCTGGTACTGATACTCCTGTACAAGAAGTATCATTACCTAATGTTTCGACTCAACCGGTAACTACTTCTCAACCCGCATCGGCTGTATTGCCCGTAGCAGGTTCAACCGCATCAACACAGTCAAAACTTAGCACTGATTCTCCCGAGATAGCCGAAGATGTTGATCTTATAGAAAAAGAGTGGGTCGCAAAAGCTAAGGCAATTGTTGCCCGAACTGCTCAAGATCCAAATTTGCAGAGTAAAGAGCTGAGTAAATACAAAGCAGATTATCTGAAAACTCGATTTAATAAAGATTTGAAAGCTAGTGAATAGGGTAAAGCAATGAATCTTCCGAGCTTTCTTATACCGGTTACTATTTTTTTAATCGCCGCGGCAATCGTTATCTTTTTAGCATATTTTCATTATAGGAAAGTACTTCGAGAGCAGAAAAATTATGAGCGTGGCCTCAAAATGGTTCCATTGCTTATTCATTTACCACCTCCAAGTGAAGATATTGAAGGGAATGGTCGTGATGTCCGTGATGTGACGGAAGAAAATATTTCTAAAGCCCAAATTTTATATGGCATTATTGCCAGTACCTTTAAGAAGGGCTTTAAGAATGGTTTTTATGGACAGCGACACTTCACTTTTGAAATCATTGGAACTCAGGGCTTTGTTCGGTTCTATACCGCAGTCCCCGTGGCCATGGCTGACGTTGTTAAGCAAGCAATTATTAGTGCCTATCCAAGTGCCCGAGTAGAAGAGGTTAGTGAACACAATATCTTTAGTCCTGTCGGTCGTTTAGCAGGGACTATTGGTGGCGAGCTGACACTTAAAGAGCATTATGCCTATCCTATAGCAACGTACCAAGAGATTAAGCGTGATGCAATCCAGTCGCTGCTTAATGCTTTGTCTACTCTCGATAAGGAAGATGGTGCAGGTATTCAGATTTTGCTACGTCCAGCCAATCCAGCCTGGCGTAAAGAAGCTCATGGTGAGGCAAGCAAGAAGCGAAAGGGAAAGAAAGATTCTAAAGGCGTCGGCTCATTACTGGGTAGCTTAGCTAAAGATTTTGTTACAGCAACGTATAAGGCCCCCGAAGGAAAAGACGGAGATGATAAGAAAGAATTATCTAGTTTAGACCAGTCGATTATCGATGCCATAGAAGATAAAACTCGACATCCTGGGTATGAAGTAATGATCCGGGTAGTAGCGTCGTCTAATATTTCGCAGCGCGCCCAAGCGATCTTGAACAACATTGTAGCTGCCTTTTCGTTGTACGACGCGCCAGGGAAGAACGGATTCAAATATACCCCAGCTAAAGATATCGAAAGTTTTGTTACCGGCTTTATTCTGCGCTTTTTCCCACCTGAAAACTCCAAGAGTATCTTAAACGCCGTTGAATTAGCGACGTTATTCCATTTTCCTGACCAGAAAAACATTCCAACCGCTCAGTTGGAGCGACAGGCATCGAAGCAGGTTGATGCACCCCGTAATATGCCTGATCAGGGCTTGATGCTTGGCTATAACCTGTTCCGGGGCGCCAAAAAGCCTATTCGTCTGGCTCTCAATGACCGTCAGCGTCATATGTATGTCGTTGGTCAAACCGGTACTGGTAAGTCTACCTTCCTTGAAAATCTTGCCCTCCAAGACATGCTGAATGGCGATGGGTTTGCTTTTGTTGATCCTCACGGTGATACCGCTGAAAAGCTTTTGTCGATGGTACCGAAAGAGCGGGCTGAAGATGTCATCTATTTTTGTCCAGCTGACATGGAATATCCCATGGGACTCAATCTGTTCGAATACACACTTCCTGAGCAAAAAGATTTCTTGATTCAAGAAGCGATTAATATCTTGTATAAACTATATGACCCAAATCGTCAGGGTATGATTGGGGCACGATTTGAGCATATCTTTACCAACTGTGCTCAACTACTAATGGCAAATCCTAATGGTGGTACCTTCGTAGATATTCCAAAACTACTCATTGATCCAGATTTCATGAAGCCAATGTTGAAATACACTACCGACCAGAATGTGCTCGATTTTTGGACAAAAGAATGGCCAAATGCCCAACGTTCCAACGAATCAGGTGAAGTTACCAGCTGGGTAGTGAGTAAGTTCGGCGCTTTCTTATCGAATGAGATGATGCGTAATATCATTGGTCAAACTAAGAGTTCCTTTGATCTTCGTGAAATCATGGATAACAAAAAAATATTACTCGTAAACCTTAGTAAAGGGCGAACAGGTGACCTTAACTCAAGGCTTATGGGCATGATTTTTGTGATGAAGTTCCAGGCTGCAGCTATGAGTCGTGCCAATATTCCAGAAGATGAGCGTCAAGATTTCTGTTTGTATGTTGATGAGTTCCAGAACTTTTCAACCGATTCATTTGCGACCATCATGTCCGAAGCTCGAAAATACCATCTTAACTTGATCGTAGCCAACCAATTTACGACCCAGCTTTCAGATGAAATTCGTGACGCGGTATTTGGTAACATGGGTACCATCGTGGCATTCCGTATTGGTCAGAACGACGTAGAATCCCTGTCACGATACTTCCATCCACTCTTTGATGGTGATGATTTGCTTCGAATTCCCAACTATAACAGCGTTGTACGTACGCTAGTGGGTGGTGTCCCAACGCAATCCTTTAGTATGGCAAGTTTGCCTCCGCTTGGTTCGCCAAACTTTAAGCTAGGTGAAGCCTTGAAACAATTATCTTCTGCTAAATATGGACGACCAAAGGCTCAGGTTAGCGCTGAAATTATGGAGCGACTCAGAACTAAAGAGCAGTCTAAGGCTGCCGGTATTGCTGGTGGCGTCCCAACGCGACCCGGTACTGCTGGAGCGCGACCGGTTGCTCCAAGTGCACCCGGATCATTCCTAGATGAGTGGATGGCCAAGAAGACTGGTGCAGCTGCTCCATCTGCGATGCCCGCAAGGACGCCTTTTGGGGCTGCACAGGCTGCGCCACAACCAATGATGAACCCAATGCCATCTCAGCCGCAACAACCATTTATGGGGCCTGCTATGGGCTCTCCAATGGCTCAATCGACTACCGCCGGAGCTCCCGTAGCAACGCCAACGAGTCCAGCTACAACAGCTGCGCCACTTGCAGCGCCACTCAATGACAATACAGAAGAAACCGTTCAGCTTCGTTAGAGGCAGCATTGAGGTGCTACGTTTTTGTAAAGCGAGCGTTGTTTGATTATTTTCGACGAATCGATTTGATGATCAATTCACCGATAGTTGTGATGAGGTATCCAGCTACGAAAAATGTAAAGAATAAGAGCAAATTGTATTTAAAGCCGTAGTGTTTAGCCATATAAAATGTCAGGGCTGATCCTACAAAAGCACTCAATCCGCCACCGAGTATTCCGTATGGGCGGGCAATAGTCTTTTCTCCAATCGCACTGACGGCTTCAACGGGTTTAGTATGAATAATCTTGCTGAGAGCGCGTTCTGGGGCAGGAAGCTTGCGACGCACATTGCGCAAAATACGTTCTCGAGCCATGGCTTGTAGTTCTTTGGTCGGTGGTGTGGCACGACCCTTGGAACGCTCAGACGATTCATTGAGACTACTTGGCTTTTCGGCGGCACTTTTTGCCAGGCGTTCTACCGCTGCGCGGGAACGTTCAAGCTGTTCGGTGGTACTTTTTTCGCTCTCTGGACTGCGCTTTGATCGCTCAGCAGAGTGACGCGCTTCGGATTCTCGTTGTGGGGCCTCGGGGGTGTTTTGTGTTTCGGGATTCAGATGTAAGTGTTCGGACATTATAGACCTCCATTTGTTTGAGCGAATTCATTCTTTACCAGTACAAGTTCTTTAGCCAAGAGACGACTGCGAGCGAAGAAGTAACCAACGATTGTTACGGTAATAAAGCCGATCATCAGGCTGGTACCAGGGCCAGTCTTTGGCAGGGTAGCGTTTACTTGTTCGACAGTTTTAACTGGCGTGGTTGGCAGTTTTATATCGATGCTATTACCGTACTGATTATGCATTACTAAATCGCCAGCACTTCGGTGTGCGGTGTCAGGGCTTGGAGTACTTGGAATGGGATCCTTAACTTTTACGCGGAACGCTTTGGTGACTGATTCATTTGCTTTGACAGTTACCTTACCGGTCCAGCTCAGAACTTTCTTTTCATTATCAAATGTTCCACCTTGGAGGGTGTTGAGATCGAGGTCAGCGTACTCTAATACGTCACTGAGGTCTTCAGGGGCGAGTTCGTAGTTCTTCTTGTCGACATCACTTATATTCTTAGTGATGAGAGTATATTCGATGACATCACCAGCTTGGGCAGTTGTGTTGTTGGCATCGCTGACGCCACGAGTAATATTGGATGCTTTTTTACTAATACTAATGATTGCATCTTTATCTTCTGGGCGCACGGCAACTTTAGTCCGACAGGTAAGAGTTGGCTTGTCGGCAACACTGGTGGCCACCGTAACACTCACATCATAAGTCTTAGGTGTGCTGAACTCGTGTTCAATAGAATGTTCAGTTTTGTCAGAATTCTTTGATTCTTTGTTGGTGCCGTCACCGAAATCGTAGGTATAACTTTTTATAACTGCACCGTTGCTCACAGAGCTCTTAGTGGTAAACGTATAGGTTCGATGAGTTTTGTCATCTTCTTTTTCTACGCCAATCAGTGACGTACAAACGGCATCGGCGACAGGAGGGACAGGATTACAAGTAACCCCGTCACTAGCTATAGTTTGTCCATTGGGGCAGGTCACAATAACCGTGTTACAAACCTGAGTTTCGCTTGATTTACGAATAGTAGAAGTACCTTTAATGACATCTTGCACGTAGGCGGTATTACAAATTGTTGTACCAGTTGGAACGTTATTGTTGACCTTGACAGTTACGAAAATAAAACCGGGTGTACCGAGCTGTGTTGTATTACCAAAGGTATAAAATGGAGGAGTATTATTGTTCCATTCCAGATGGCCGCCATTATTTTTGAATACCCAGTTTCCGGCTTCGGCCTTCACGAGGGTGACGTTCTTTGGCAAAATGTCATGTACCGAGAAAAAAGCTGCTTCTCCGCCTTTGTTACTAAAAGCTAGCGTGTATTTGATCGTGTCGCCCGATTTAACGATACCGGATGGCGTGTTAACCTTTTGAACGCTTAGGTCTGAATCTGGAGCCGGTTGTTTAAGCGAAAAATCATCGAGATGAATCAAGTTACCGCATTCGAACATGACCATGACGAGCTGTCCGTCGTTAGTCTGTGTTTGTAGGACACGAGTATTAAAGTTGCCCCAACTAGAGAGTGGGCGCCACCATAATGTTCCGGTGCTTATTCCGGGGATGGTTTGCTGGGTTTCGCCGGGTTTATTGAATGCTTTGCGGCCAACGGATCGCAGACGATTATTGTAATCGGTAGTATTGATGGTCTTTTCAGTAGCAGTGCTCAGTTTATCGCAGGTGATTCCATGATGGAGTAGAATAATTCTTAGGTCACGACCCTGGCCGGTGGCATCGTTACAGCGGCTGACGGCTTCGGCTTTTGATTTAAATCCACATTGGATGATGTCATTATTAGAGGGGTCGCATGCCAAGCTGGCTTGCGCTGGAGCTAAGGTGGCAAAAATCTGGAGCATCATAGTCATGGCGACCAACGCAAATCCAGCGCGGCGGATGCCGGCTTCTTTGCTCAGGCGCTTACCATAAAAAGCCACTTGATCGATTAAACTAGGGTTAAAGGGGAGATTACGGAGGAGTTTATTAAACATTGTTTCTTCCTGATTACACTTATGTTTATTGAACCACACAAGAGCGTCAATCAGCAAGGCAAATCTTGTCTGTTAGCATCGCTTCATCTATACTAATAGCAAGTGTGGAGAAACTGCTGATTTTAAAGTTGTTGCAAAAGAGAGGGTTGTTATAGTGAGCAAACAAAAAGAATACGATTCAGGTCAAATCCAGGTTCTAGAGGGGCTGGAGCCAGTTCGAAAACGTCCCGGAATGTACATCGGTGGCACTGGTGTTGACGGTATGCATCACCTCATTTGGGAAATCGTTGACAACGGTATAGATGAAGCTTTGGCCGGTCATGCTACGGGCGTGTGGGTGACGCTCCAGGCTGACGGCGGGGTGCGGGTGTTCGACGACGGACGTGGTATCCCTACCGATATACACCCAAAGACGGGCAAGAGTACTGTCGAAACCGTTCTGACCGTTTTGCATGCCGGAGGTAAATTTGGCGGTGGTGGGTATAAGGTGTCTGGCGGTTTGCACGGTGTTGGTAGCAGTGTAGTGAACGCACTATCAACTAAATTGCTGGTGCGCGTCTTTCGTGACGGCAAGATACATGAACAAGAATATGAACGAGGTGTTCCAAAAAGCGACCTAAAGGTGGTAGGCAAAACCAGCAAAACGGGCACCGAAATTACCTTTTATCCTGATGAGACTATCTTTGAAACCGTCAATGTTAACTACGACACCGTTCTTAACCGACTTCGTCATGCCGCATACCTGACCAAGGGCATTCATACCAGTTTAGTGGATGAGCGAACCGGTAAACGGTACGGTTTTTACTTTGAAGGTGGCATTCAGAGTTATGTGAAGCATCTTAATCACGGTAAAGAAGTAGTCGATGATGATGTCTTTTATGTTGATAAACAAGTTGAAGATGTGCAAGTAGAAATTGCCTTGCAATATGCCGATGTGTACAACGAAACTATCAAAGCTTTTGCCAACAACGTTTATAACCCGGACGGTGGTACGCACCTTACTGGATTTAAGGCAGCACTGACTCGTGTAGTGAATGATTATGCTCGTAAGAACGGTCTTCTGAAGGAGAAAGAAGAAAATCTTTCAGGTGAAGATACACGAGAGGGTCTAACAGCTGTTATCTTAGTCAAACTACCCGATCCTCAGTTTGAAGGTCAGACTAAGAATAAGCTCGGCAATCCCGAGATCAGGGGTTATGTCGAGACTGTCCTGGCCGAGTATCTTAACTATTATCTAGAAGAACATCCTGGTATTGCTAAAAAAGTCGTTGGTAAGGCGCTACTGGCAGCCCGTGCCCGAAAGGCAGCTCGTGCAGCCCGTGAAAATATACTTCGTAAAGGTGTGCTCGAAGGTGCGAGTATGCCGGGTAAACTGTCTGACTGTTCGAGTAAAGATCCGGCAAATTCCGAATTATATCTCGTAGAAGGTGACTCAGCTGGTGGTTCTGCTAAAACAGGGCGAGATCCTAAAACACAAGCTATATTACCGCTGCGTGGTAAGGTGCTCAACGTTGAACGAGCTCGACTGGATAAGATGTTAGCTAACAACGAAATATTGAGCATGATCAAAGCTTTGGGTGTGGGAATTGAAGATTCATTTGATATCTCTGGTCTGCGGTACGGCCGAATCGTAATTATGACCGATGCCGACGTAGACGGTAGCCACATTAGCACACTACTCATGACATTCTTTTTCCGTTACATGAAGCCAATCATAGATGGCGGCCATATTTATCTTGCAAAACCGCCATTGTTCGAGCTAGTAAAGCCAGGTCGAAAGAGTAGCGTCTATATCTATGACGAAGACGAGCTTGATAAAACTATTAGTGCCGCAATCGCTAAGCGAAAAGCTGAAGGAGCCAAAGTTGATCCCACCGATCCACCAATTAAGCAAGCTGGATTCTTAGAGCAGAAACGCTATAAGGGTTTGGGTGAAATGGACGCTGAACAGTTGTATGCAACTACTATGGATCCTGAAAAGCGTGTTCTTGTACAGGTTCGTGTAGAAGATGCTGAACGTGCTGACGCTATTTTCAACAAGCTCATGGGAACCGAAGTGGAGTTGCGCAAGAACTTTATTCAGACTAATGCAAAATTCGTAAAGGACTTGGATATTTAAGATGGACGAAGATAACACTACTCAACCCCCTAAAAAAGAAACCCCTCGAGAGATTTCCATGGAGGAGAAGCGGCAGGGTGTGGAACTACCAGCTGATATCTTAGACTCTGGTCACTCTAGAAGTGTAGAGCTACGTACGGTTGAAAACGTCATGGAGGATAGCTATCTTCGCTATTCTATGAGCGTTATTATCGACCGCGCACTGCCAGATGTTCGCGACGGCCTCAAGCCTGTTCACAGACGTATTTTGTTTACGATGAACCGAGATGGTTTGCGTAGTGGCGCCAAACACCGCAAAAGTGCAACCGTTGTCGGTGCGGTGATGGGTGACTATCACCCTCATGGTGACGCTTCAATTTATGATTCAATGGTCCGTATGGCGCAGCCATGGGCTATGCGGTATACCTTGGTTAACGGGCAGGGTAACTTTGGATCGATGGATGGTGATCCACCAGCAGCTATGCGCTATACCGAAGCTAAAATGATGCGCTTAGCTGATGAGATATTGGAAGACATCGATAAAGAGACTGTCGACTTCCGCGATAACTATGATTCACGTTTGCAAGAACCAGTTGTTCTCCCTGCAAAATTACCAAACTTGTTGTTAAACGGACAACTAGGTATTGCTGTAGGTATGGCCACCAATATACCGCCACACAACCTCACCGAACTGGTTGATGCCGAATTACACCTAATCGATAACCCTGAAGCTACTGTAGATGACCTTCTGCAATTCATTAAGGGTCCTGATTTTCCGACCGGTGGAGTAATTTACGGCAAAGATTCGATCCGTACAGCGTACGCTACCGGTCGCGGTGGAGTTATTACACGTGGTGTCGCTGAAATTGTTGATAATGTTAAGGGCCGCGGACAGATCATTATCTCAGAAATTCCTTATGGTCTTAACAAAGAATCATTGGTCCTCAAGATTGCTGAACTCGTTAACACTAAAAAACTTGGTGGCGTACGCGACATACGTGACGAAACTGCACGAGGTGAAGTTCGCATTGTGCTAGATCTTAAAAAAGATGCCTATCCTAAAAAGCTACTGAATCAGCTTTACAAATTAACACCTCTGCAATCTACTTTCCACTTCAATATGATGGCTTTGGTTGATGGCATTCAGCCAAAGGTAATGGGACTACAAGATATTATCAGCGAGCACATAAAGCATCGCCAAGTTGTAGTACGTCGTCGCACTGAATTTGAACTCCGTAAAGCTAAGGACCGTGCGCACATCCTTGAAGGTTATAAGATAGCGCTTGATCACATTGACGAGATCATTAAAGTTATCCGTGCCAGCAAGACCAGTGAAGAAGCTCAAGCAAATTTAGTTACTAAATTTAAATTAAGTGAAATTCAAGCTAAAGCTATACTGGCGATGCAACTTCGGGTACTGACCGGTCTAGAACGTCAGAAGATCGAAGATGAACTGGCTGAGTTAATTAAGTTGATAGCTAAGCTCGAAGGTATACTGGCAGACGAAAAGAAAATCCTAGCCATTATTAAGAAAGAACTTGCTCAACTTAAGGAGCAGTACGGTGATGAGCGTCGTACCAAGGTTATTCCAAGTGAGCTCGGGCGTATGGCGGACGAGGACTTGATTCCTGATGAGCAAGTTGTGGTTACATTGACATCTGCAAATTATATTAAGCGTTCACAGATTGCTGATTACCGTCGTCAAAACCGTGGCGGCAAGGGTAAGCGAGGTATGGTGACACGTGAAGAGGACGTGATTGAGCACGTGGTGAACGCCAGTACTCATGATTACTTACTTTTCTTTACCAATACAGGTCGTGTATTCCGCATCAAGACCTATGAAGTGCCTGCTGCACAACTTTCGGC
>CAYXHO010000023.1:0-11510 GCA_964465215.1 uncultured Candidatus Saccharibacteria bacterium
CATTTGTTGGTCATTATTGTTTGTTGTTAAATGAAGGTATGGCAAAGAACATATATTTGGCAGGAAAATTAAATGCTGGTGAATTATCTATTGGGGAGTTTGCAAGTGAATTGGAACTTCGGGGACATGCCGTACTAGAAAAATGGTGGCAATTGGACAAGTTACCTACACCCTACATGGAGCATATGGAAACCTCAGTGCCTGCAGCTCAAGCCATGATAGATGCAGCTTTTGAAAGTGATATAGCAATTCTTTTTCCGGGAGATACTATCTTGGGTGCAGCAGTTGAATTTGGTGCTGCGATTGCTAGTAGTAGGACTAACTCTGAAAAACAAATCATTGTAGTTAATCCTTTTGAGATAAGGCAGTCTGTATTCTATGCTCACCCAGCAGTAACTGCAGTTCAAGGCATTGCCCAAGTTCGAGAGATGACTTGGTTTTAATTTTAATTAATTCATACTTCACAATTGCAATCCAATATAATATATTGACACAGAAGTCAATTCTGGTATACTGAAGTTACAGCACCTCACTTGGACGAAAGTTCTCGTGAGGTTTTTTGATGGTAAAATATTCTCATGAAGAGAATTGTTCTGATTGATGGTGAAAACTTTGTCTATGGATTGCGTACCCTTCTGGGTGATGAAGAAAAGGCACCACGTTCCGCAATTGATAGTCTAAATATGCGCGCTATGCTTGATGAGTTATTGGCCGACAATCCTGCAACCACCTTCCTGTGGTTTGGAGCTCGGTTAAGAATTTATAATCAGACTGCGGAGTTACTAGAAAAATCTCAGGCTGCAATCAGAATCCAATCATCATTTGTGAACCGAATTCAGCAACAGAAAATACAATTTATAAAAGTCGGATACCTACGTGCTCGCGAATCTGAACCATGTCCAGACTGTGGACATCAAACTTGGAAGCTTGCTGAGAAGGGTGTGGATGTCGGAATGGCGGTCCGCATGCTTATTGAAGCAAATGAAGACACCGAAATTGTTGTCATCAGCTCAGATACTGATTTTGTACCAGCACTTAAGGCTGCAAAAAAGCTTGGGGCGAAGCTTATGTATGTTGGCTTTGAGAACAGACCAATCTCAGCTCTTTCTAGATCATCGGATGCTACTCGGACAATAACATTACCTCTTATTCAAAAACACTATCAGAAAAAGTAGTTCCAATAAGTTCCACGATGGCCCTCCAATAACGGTTATGTTTAAACTCCTCGTCCTGAGGAGTTTATCTTTGCTTTAGTATTGATATGAAGAAACTTCTTAGCTTTATATTTTTTATATCCACGAATAAACTGTCGTTTGTTTGATATCATTTGTATATGAGAATAAACAAACTACTTTTGCTGATAGCACTCACAGTGGGCTTTCTCGGCGGTATGGTTTTATTTTCAAGACAAAGAATTACAGCCCCTCAGAATATTTCAGTTGCTGACGTCGTTCATCAGGCTGGTACTAGCGATTCAGATAAAGATCAAGTGATAGTAACTGGTAAAGCATGGTTCGAAGAACAGTGCCCACCAACTACGAGCACGGGGCCCAATCAGTGCAGTTTTAGAGTGTATATTGTGGATAGTGCCGTTGAAGATGTCAGGGACGATACCCCTAAAGTTGCCTTAACCGAGAACGCTCGATTCATTAGTTGTGATGATGATGGTCGTAAAACTTGTCGAGGGTATACACTGAATAGTCATTATAAAATTAGTGGCGTTGCTCGTCGCAGTACGATTTCCGGAAACAATAGTAGTATTCTTGAAGTTAGAACAAAGTCCCTGATGAATAAGTAACTCAGGTTTGTCAGGGAGACAGGACTACTCTAACATTTGCTGAAGTTCGTAGACCTTTCAGAAGCGAGGTAGAGTCAACTGGTCGTGAGGAAAGATCATTCGAAATCTATGAAATGAGACAAGAGTTTGACGATCTACCAATACCTCCTGCTGAAGAGGGCTTTGCTCTTGCCGAGATAGGACAACAAATTGGTCAGGTACTGTGCAGAACTCACGCCCCCGCAAAGATTGTCAAGTAACTTAGAAAATCTTCAAACGGTAGGCGTTGTTTTTTTAGAGTGAGTCGCGATAAAATCCACGATGGCCTTCCGATCACGGTTATGCTTGCAAATTAACTAAATAGTCGTACTATAGGCATTATGAATATATCAACTCCAAAATTAGGTGGTAGACAAGAATTATTGGATCTAAGTCCATCTTCTTATGATTGGTACAAATATACGGTAGATCGAGATATTACGGAAGTTGTTAGACTCGAAGCTATGAATGACTACTTACTTGCCGAGGTAACCCTGGAAAATCTGGAAAGATTTGGGCAAAAATATCCTGAGCACAATACACGTTATGCAGGCGAGCTTGCACTCGCTGGCTCGGTCAACTAACTAAAGCTAAATTATTTGATACATATTCCACGGTGGCCCTCCAATTTGACTTGTAAACTATACTAGTATTTAGTATAGTTTTATTATGTCTGTAGTTGATCTGGTTGAAGGTATGCCAATTGAAGCTTTTGAAGAAGGTGTGAGAACGCTTCCTGGTTCTCATACCCTAGAGATGGCTTTGGATCTACAATTGCGCAACCGAATTTGTGGATTCGCCAGTCGTGTTGTTTGTGCATATCTAAACGAAAGCGGTGCTACTTCACGAGTAGAAGTTAACGAAGTTCAGAACAAATTTGATTTAGGAACACACGCTTTAGTGACTACCGTTGAAGAGGGCAAGAAAGTATATATCGATCCTAGTTTCGGTCAATTTTTCAGCTATGTCGGCTTAGGTGCAGATTATATTCATCAGGGTGGTCGTGGATCCTTTCCGACTAAAAAGATACTATATTACACAGAAGCTGACTACGAGTAGACTATTGATTGGGTCACTAAGGTTGCGTTTGAGTTCAGAGATAACCAGCTAGATCTTAATCATGAATATCGCAGATGGATGCCGTGGATTAGACCACCGCTTTTGGACGCATCTGTTGATGAAATTCTATCTGCATACGATCTGGTATGGAATCCAGCGAGATATGCACCGCCTAAATTTCCAACGCCTGATAATGAGTTAGCTATTGAGCTGGCTCGCTCTATGCTACATCCAGCTTAGTTGAAATAGGCACTACGGTGACTTTTCAATTATGGGCAAACGTAAAAGACGTGAAAGTATCTTTTTGCTATAGTTAAGTTGTGGTTAAGCGCAGTAAAAAGAATAAAGCGTTAGTTGTACTTAGTATATTATTTGTCGTACAAGCGGTATGGTTTGGTGTTGTGGAGTATTTTGTCAACAAGAGTCAAACCAAAACCACTGCTACAGTTATTCGCATAGAGAATGTAGGTAATACATGTAATTTTATTGGTCGTTCATTATGTGACTCATCGGACCTTCTGTATCCGGTCTATGAATACTATGACCTTAACGGTAAAAGATACGTAAAAGATGATCGATATCTTGGCGAATTTAAGAAAAATAATCCACTACGTCTGATTTTTGGTAAACAAGTTGGAGATAAAGTAACGGCATATTATACAAGCGATAAGCCAGAAGAGATATCGTTTATGGGAGGCATCTTTAGTTACGTTGCCTGGTTTATCCCTTTGTATATAACAGTAATTGTTTTAATCGGGTGGTGCATATTGTACCTACTTTCTAGGTTAAAGTCGGCGAAAATCTCAACTTAATATTCGTATATTTCGTTGCAATTAACTTTTCTGCAAACGTTAAAGCCTACCAATCATCTTTAAAGTCTGAGAATGCTGGCGTAGATGATCCCCAATAATACGATTTTCTAAGATTTTCTTGTCTACGACGTTCACACTTAGCCTGCAAATGATATCTTTCAAGATCATAGACTTTTGTTTTTACGTATTGCACTTCAACTGGATATTTGTACGCCTATCGACGATGAAACAGATGAAGAAGAATTTCGAACATATCTTTTTCAAGGAGAGGTGCTGCGTGAAGTATATGGTGAAGGTGCATATAGTTACTGGTCAAGCACAGATCCAGAATTAGTATCAGAACAGCATATCAATATAGTCAAACAGGTACTCGCACTCTCGAAAGAAGAAAGACAGGGTAAAATTAGACGGATTATCAAGCAGGCAAGCTGATATACTTTTACTATAAGGTAAACGTAAAGAAAGGGTAGATATGAGCATTAACCTTTGGGCTGTACTGGTGGCAGCGGTGGTGGACTTTATTATTGGTGCGGTGTGGTACATGCCAATTTTTGGCGATATATGGGGCAAGATTCATGGTTTTGATAAGCTAAGCAAGAAAGAGCAGGACGAAGCACGCAAGGGCATGGGTCCACTATTAGCGGTGCAATTCGCAATAACCGTAATTACGGCTTTAGCTTTGGCTAAGTTGTTCGTTTTGTTGCCAAACTACTCAGTATATTCACTTGCGCTCTTGGTATGGGTGGGATTTGTCGTACCGACGCAGCTTGCTGCGATTATTTTTGGTGGCACCGATCCTAAATGGGTTATTCAAAAGGCTCTTATTATGGCAGGTGGATCACTGGCCTGTCTTCAAGCGGCTGCTTTGATCATCAGTACGTTGCAGTAGTAAGACTTTTTATCGCTGAGCATTTAACTGTATAGCTTGTCGAACGAGTTTTTGAATGGCGCTCTTTGGTACTATGTCGCCTTCGTGAAATTCGATTGCTCGGTCGGTTTTGCTTTGCAGACGTGCGTTAAATATATTGTTGTCATCTTGCATGACAGCACCTTTGGTAAAGACGAGCTTGATGTCGTTCTTGAATGTTTCGGCTAGACAGATGATTCCATCATTAGACCAAACGGGCAGTCCCTCTGGTCTGGAGGCCATGCGCCATTTTACAGCTTCTGTAATACGGGGATCAGTTTCTGTTACCGCTTGTCGAATCGCTGCCAAAAATTCTGCCTTCCAACCACCGTACAAATGTAAAATATCGTCTACGTACTGAGCTTCAGTTTTACTCGTCATATACGTAGTATATGCCACGATAAAGTTGGCCCATAGTTTATGTTTGGTATACTTTTGACTATGACACTGTCTCCGAGAAAACTATTCGCCATTTCGCAGAATGGCATTCATATTACCTATGACCCTGTTCATTCTCATGCTGCTACACACTTTGCTGATTCACCACAGATACTAGAGTGGGTGAAAAATATTTTGCAAAAAACCGATGTTGTTGGCGAAGTTATGGAGTTTGAGACAGATACACTTCAGGAACTAGGAAGTTGTGACTTAGTTGCAACGGATGATTCCGACGACATAGTCTATGCGGTACGTAAGAATCGGGATCGTCCTATGCGGTTTACAAAATCAAGACAACCGGGAACTTCATCAAAAGTAGCAATTGTACTAAAGCGTATCAATGACTCCGAATATGACCTGTTCAGTGCCTGGCTTGGTCCGCTTACCCCTTCTACTCCCGGTAGTCCTTATGCCACGAAAGAAAGTAAACCCTTTTGGGATCATCACGCATTGGTGTGGGGCCGTCAGGAAATAATTCCTGGCACCGAAACGACGATTAATCCTTGGGAGTAGCACCTATTATGCTGGTTGGTGTAATTTGCTGACGATAAGCTTATGAAAATCAGCTGCTGAGAACGCAACAATGCAGGCGCAGAAAATTGCCAATATGGCGTCAAATAAAACTAAACTGCTTAGACCAAAGTAGACTTTGAGTGGCGTACAGAAGATGGCGATGTTGAGCAGCATAGAGCCACCTATTGCAGCGAGGAGTTTAGTATTGGGATGTGTAATGTTGCGCATCCAGGAGTGATGTTCGAAGTTCATATTGAGGGCATTAGCCCATTGGATGACAATGAGTGATAAGAAGGCAATTGTTTGGGCATATTCCAAGCCTTTTGGCAGATGGAGTTTGAAGGTCAGGAGCACGGTGGCGGCCATAACTACAGCCAGTAAAACTGCTCGACTAAGTTGAACGTGACTGAGGAGCGGGGCTTTTGGATTGGCGGGTGGTTCCTTCATGTGTTGACTTTCTGAAGGACTAAGTCCTAATGGGATTACCGAAACACCGTCAGTAACCAGATTTACCCATAAAACCATGACGGCGGTAATGGGCAAAGGGATACCCAAAATAAGTACCGTCAGCACGGTAAGGACTTCGCCGCCACTGGTTGCCAGTAAATAGATAACCATCTTACGGATGTTGGCCAAGACGGTTCGGCCACTGCGAACGGCATTAATGATAGTATTGAAATTACTATTAACCAGAACGATGTCGCTCGCCTCTTTGGCTGCATCGGCTCCGCTCCCCATGGCAAGTCCAGCGTCTGCTTCTATGAGGGCGGGTATGTCGTTGACGCCGTCGCCAGTCATGGCAGTAATATGCTGTCCTTTTACGCTGCGCAATAGGGCATATTTATGCTCAGGGAGCACTCGCCCAAAAACCTGCACTGTATCTAGAGCACGAAGAATTTCTTTAGGACTACCTTTTGCGAGTATGCTACTGTCGGCTACCTGATCAGCTGTTTGAGCAATGCCCGTAGCAATAGCTATGGATTGGGCGGTGGCAATGTGGTCGCCAGTGAGCATTACAACCCGAATTCCCGCAGTTCGTGCCTCAGTGACGGCTGCCGCAATGCCGCTTCGCAGTTGGTCACTGAGCGCCACTAAACCGTCAAAGGTCATGTTGCCTAATACCGTGTGATTAAATTCTTTCGGAACAGTGGTAACACGTTTATGCGCAAAGCCAATGGTCCGGTAGCCATTGCCGGCAAATTGGCTCAGGGCATCATGATCTTGTTGGCTAGTTTTACAGTGATGCATAACTGTTTCGGGAGCACCTTTTATATACAGGGTAAGTTTGCCGTCGTGTTTCCAGACGCTGCCACTTATGCGTAGTTGTTGATCGAACGGAAAATCATGTACTTTTGTGCCCGATGGTTGTTTACTGGAAGTACTGTGCAACAATAGTTCGTCGAGGGTATCAGCGGCATGTTGATCATCTCCATTGAGGCTGCCGGCAACAGTGTGCCATAACTGCGCTGGTTGGGCGTTGGCTGCATACGTTTCGGCAATGGCTAGTTTATTTTTGGTTATGGTTCCGGTCTTGTCTGTGACTATTAGCGTTATAGCACCCATGGTTTCCATGGCCGATAATTTTTTAACTAATGCTTTTTGTTTGGCCATTCTATTAGCGCTAAAAAGCAGCACTAAGGTCATGGCTACAGGCAGTCCTTCTGGGACGGCAGATACTACCAGGCTTAATGTAAACCGCAGTGCTTCGTCAACGTGAATACCGCGAACAATGGCTAACCCAAATACGATAACCGATACCGATGCTATACCAATCAAAAGTTGTTTGGTGAGATGATCAATTTTTTGTTCTATTGGTGTTTTGCCTTCGTCGGCTGTAGCAGCGAGCTTATTGATAGCGCCTAGCTCAGTAGTATCTCCAGTAGCACTAACCGCCAAAAGGCCGGTGCCACTACGTACAAACGTACCCTTAAAGAGCATATTCTTTTGGTCGTACAATTCTTTTTTGCCACTCAGCGCCGCTGCATGTTTATGTATCGGAAGTGATTCGCCAGTGAGCATAGCTTCATCAGCTTGCAGGTGACTTACATCAACCAGCCGACCATCAGCAGGTACTTTCATACCTTCGGTAACATGCACTAAATCGCCCGGAACGAGCTTATCAGCTGATAGTTGCATAGTTGCTCCATCTCGGATTACATCAACAGTAGGGATGTCATGCTCGCGCAGAGCCAAAAGGGCGCGGTTTACTGAGATTTGCTGGATGTAATAAATAAGTGCGTTAACTAGAAGGATGAAACTTATAATGATTGCCTCAAACCATTTTTGTTCGTACACACTGAGCAGTGCAGCTACAATGATGACCATTGCAAAATAACTGGCAAAGGGTTCAATGAGTCGCTTCCAGAGCGGTATCTTTTTGGCGGTTAAACGATTTAACCCATACTGCTTAAGTCGAACATTGGCTTCATGCAGCGTAAGCCCTTTATGGCTCGTCTTCAGGTATTGGAGTGCCTGCTCAATTTCAAGTTGGTAGATAATGGGTTGTTGCATAAGAATACTATCTTCCATTCTACCATTAGCGTTGTACCTCGGTCTTACTGTAGGCAGTGATTTGCCTCTAGCACAAAACTCATTAGTCTTGTAAGCGGATGCTCAGTCCAATGCCGCCAAACTCTTGGGCGACAAAGGCGGGCATATTTGGTTGGCTGAGCTCAGTTGAGTGTCGGTAGCCGAGTAAGTCAAAATTGACTAATTCTTTTTTGGATTGCGTTTTGGTCTTGATGAGCCAGCGGGCAAAAGCACCACGAGCGATTTTGCTGTGGACGGTTACAAAGGTTGGTTTGCCAGTCTTAGGACTCACGGTATAAAATTGCGGAGTAACTACCCGCGCTGAATCGACAAAGGGTAAAACCAATTTACTGTATTCTACCGAACTGGTATTAATAATGAGCCCAGAATCGGGCAGTAAGTTTGCAATAGTAGCGCCCCAAAACGTATAAAGATTGTCAAATGGCAGTACAGGGAATTTATACATCATTTCCAACCGGTAGGGCATAATACCATCAAGTGCTCGGAGATAACCATACAGTCCTGACAAAATAACCAGATGATTGTCGGCATAATCTCGTTCTTGTGCGTTAAAATCTTGTGCTTGCAAACCGCTATATATGTCGCCAATAAAACAATCTATTGCTGGAGTCTGCTGATCTGCAGCGGTTGACCAGTCGGCAAACTGTTTTGCTGTTTTATTCGCTACGGAGGGTGAGACTTTCATATATTGTGCAAGCTGTTGAGCACTGAGAGATTGGAGGTACGCCGCTAGTTTTGCTGATTTTGTTATTAGCCGAGGCGATTGCAATACCTTGTCTTCAGGATTGCTGCGCATGGTTTTGGAGGAGTGCAGCAGAATTGTTAATTGGCCCATTTTGGTTGTACTTGATTACGTAATGCTTCTCGGCTGCGTTGTAACTTCTGAACGTAACGAATTTCTAGACACAAAAAACCTGACCATAACGTGTTTCGACCAGGGTTGAGACTAAAATAATTACCCAGAAACTCATCTTGCATATCTATGCCTTTTCGAATATTGCTAGCCCAAATATCACCAAACCCCCGATGCGCTTCAGGGCCAACATGTATTTTGGTTTCAAAGAAGGTGTCTGGCTTATCGAAGGCTGTTCGCTGTATGGTGATATCGCGCCCTTCATCGGTAGTAATTGCAAGATAATTCGTAAATTTGTTTCCCCCATTTCCATCATGAATTTGTTGGCACATGCCATACAAGATGGCGTCAAACGGTCGACGACCAAGAAGGCGAGCACCGACCAGCAGGTCATTATGAGATTTAAGATCAAATTCACCTTGTTGTTCTGGTTTTATCATTGCTTTATGCTAACGCACCAACAGAGATAGCGCAAACCATCTAGGCAGCTTGTCACATTCTGATACAATTATGGTAATGGTTAGTCGACGCAATCAACAGGGACTTATACCGCTTATCTTGACGGTTTTAGCCGTAGTTATTGGCCTTATCGTGCTTGCCTACCTTCGTGTCCAGGCGAACAACTAGACTATAGACAATAAACAAAAAATATGATAGAATATTGCACATATGATCAATATAATTGCGACCACCGGAACAAAAGGTAAAACTACTGTTACGGGCATTATTGCCGACGTTTTACGTCACTACAATGAGCGCGTACTAAAAGTTGATACCAAAGGCCACTATGTGAATGGCGAGCTTAAGAGTAGCCTTGAAGATTCTAAGCTGATTTATGGACTTGTACCTACGGTTGCTCCGGGACGCTATTTGTATGAACTTGCTGACTTCCCCGAGGGAGTTGCAGTTCTTGAAACAGCTTTGGGTAGTAGTTCGGTTTCGGGGCTGGCATATCGAAATCATAAGGTTGGAATTTTTCTCAATGTACTTGAGGATCACCTCGGATCTTCTAGCCGCCTAAAGACTCGTCGCGACATTATGCTTGCCAAGAAATTCATTTTTGAGCGACTTGATCTGCGAGCCTACGCCGTTTTTAATGCCGATGACGCCTTAGTTTGCGAGGCGCTCCAGTATATTCCAGAGGGAATTTCAGAAACGTTAGTACCTTTTGGTCTGAAATTTGATCACTTTGACCTGTCGACACACTTGAACAAGGGTGGTGTTGCACTGAGTGTGAAAGACGACATGGTGCTGTTGCTAGAAGGGAAGAACACTACGCCACTCATGGCTGTTGGCGATGTGGCTTGGACATTTGAAGGCAAATTTGTACCATCTGTCTACAATTTACTCGCAATTATTGGTGGTCTGTATGGCTATTTTAATGGCGAACTTCCCAGTGACTTAACAGACATTATCGCTGCCAGTCGACTAGACCCCACCGATGGCCGATTAACCATGCTACACGCCAAAAACGGCGTTAAGATTTTGGCTGATTACGCTCACGAAAAGTACTCACTCAAAGCAGTCGGTCAACTTGCTAAATCTTTAACTTCACCAGGCGGTAAAGCTATTGGCGTAGTTCGCTTGGCATATGACCGAACAGATGAGATCATCGCCGATACCGGCAAATACATTGCCAATGACTTCGATCAGTTTATTGTGTATGACAAGATTGATGGTCATTTTCGTAAGGCACGAAAAGAGTTACGTGGACGCATTTTTACCGAAGAAGTTGGTAAGATTTCAAAACTATTTGCCGATGCGCTAACGGCCAATGGCGGACAAGTTGAGCGCATTTTGCGAGAGGACGAAGCCTACATGCGCGCGGCGGCCATGGCAAAACCTGGTGATGTGGTAGTTTGTATTGTCAATGATGACATTGTGCAGTCACTTGATTTTATTAAAAAAGCTTTTGATGCGAAGGTAGTGTAATGACCCATAATTCACCATCTCGAACACCGCATGTTATTGGGCGTGTTGAGTTGATCGATATTTTGACGCTCAACACTGAAGGAGTTCATGCCAAAGTGGATACCGGGGCCGATCTTTGTAGTATTTGGACCAGTCATGCAAAAGAAACCGAACAAGGACTGGAGTGTATATTCTTTGGGCCAGAAAGTCCTTACTACACGGGAGAAAAAGTTATTATTCCCCATGGCAAGTTTACATTGACACGAGTGTCGAGTAGTTTTGGTAATCAACAGTACCGCTACAAAACTAAGTTAAAAATCCGACTTGCAAACCGCGTGATTAATGCTACATTTACCTTAGCGGATAGAGGCAATAAGCTGTACCCAGCCTTGCTTGGACGTCGCTTACTGCACTCTAAATTTTTAGTCGATGTCAGTGGTGGCAAACCGCTCATTGAAGCAGAGAAGAATCGTAAGATTAAACTCAAAAAAGATCTTAAAAGAATTGAAGGGCTAAGCTCATGAAGATTGTAATTCTGTCTAAAGGTTCGGCTAACTATACGACTCGACGACTTAAAGAAGCCGCTATTGCTAGGGGCCACGAAGTGCGTGTGGTTAACTACGCCAAGTGTTATATGACAATTGAAAAGGG
>CAYXHO010000024.1:0-11485 GCA_964465215.1 uncultured Candidatus Saccharibacteria bacterium
TGATCGTTCACGCGTCCACCCCTTCTGTTACTGCTGTTTGTAATCGGTATGCGGCTTCACATATGCCGCTGAATTTTTCATAATTTAAGCTTGCCCCACCAACCAATGCACCGTCACAACCTTCAAGCTCTAAGTAGCCTCGAACGATCTGATCATCTACACTGCCTCCGTATAGTACACGCACAGTTTTGGCGGCTGTTGGCCCATACAAATCTTTAATTTGTGCCCTTATGAAGGTCAAAATTTGCTGTACTTCACTGGGTTTTGCTAGAATGCCCCCAAATGTGCTGATGGCCCAAACTGGTTCGTAGGCAATGACCAGGTCTTTGATCTCACGAGAAGTAACATTTGCTAGAGCAGTCGTGAGTTGGTCATGAATAACTTGTCGCGTTTCGCCGGCTTTATGTTCTGCCTGAGTCTCACCAATACACAATATTGGAGTAATATTGTTGCGAAATGCTGCAGCAACTTTATCTCGTACTACTTCAAGAGTTTCATTAAAATACAGCCTGCGTTCTGAATGCCCAACAATAACGTAGTGCACTAAGTCATCCAGCATAGTGAAAGACACCTCGCCGGTATACGCTCCATCATCTTTGTGATAAGCGTTTTGCGCAGCCAACCGAAACTTACGTCGATCGATTTGCAGACTGAGTGGCTGCAGTGCCAGAATGCTTGGAGCCAGTACAATTTCTATATCACGTCGAATTCGAATTCGCTCATGAAGCCGGTGCACAAGCAAACTAGATTGCTGCACGTTGAGATGCATTTTCCAGTTCGCCACCAGTAGAAATTTCTTATTACCCATAATGCTTTCGTTTATATCAGTATAAATCAAAGATGCTATTTTGTCGTTTATTATCTTTGCTCGCTTGCGCCTAACTTTTGTCTTTTCTACATCCCTTGTTATATTCCGGCATCTAGTTATTTCTTGTTCGGTAAAGCCTCAACGCCAGGTAACTTCTTGCCGCTCATCAGCTCCAAGCTGGCGCCCCCACCAGTTGAAACATGGTTAAAGCTACCGGTTAACTTACGAGATTCTATATACCCTACTGTATCACCACCGCCCACAACACTATAGGGACGATGGCCATACTTTCCCAGGAGCGCATCAACCAGCGTTTCTGTGCCGTGTGCAAATGGTCCTGTAGGAGCATGTATAGCTGGTGTTTCAGTGACACCGAGCGCGCCATTCCAGATAACGGTATTACTCAGTTGCATACTGCCAGCAATAAATGAACCAGAAAACGGACCGACATCCAAAATCATTTCATCAGCTGCTATTTTTGATGCTCGCTCTGGTGGACGCTTGGGATAGTTTTCGATATCGGCAATAACATGCGCATCCCAGTCAACGATGCGCGTCGTCACCCGAGAGTCAAGTTTCTTTGCGACCACACCATCTTGCGGCAAATAAAAGACAAAAGGTCGCTTTTTAGCTTCTTTTTGTGCCTTTTGCATAATGCTTTCGGCAACGTGAAGGTCGACTTTTTCGACTAGACTCTTACCCACTTCCACGCCTTTAGCCATCAAAAACGTGTTGGCCATAGCGCCACCGACGGCTACAAAATCCGCCAGCTCTATAAAGCGATTTAAGATATCGATTTTATCGGCAATCTTCGCCCCGCCAACCACTGCCATGAGCGGACGATTCGGTTTTTCCATGACGTTGGTCAGCGTATCAACTTCTTTTTCCAATAAAAGTCCGGCAACACTGGGAAGATATTGTGTAATGGCACTCGTCGAGGCATGCGCACGGTGAACTACCCCAAAGCCATCTTGTACAAATATGTCAGCCAGAGCGGCGAGCTGTTGTGCAAAAGCAGCATCATTAGCCTCTTCTTCAGGATGATAACGCAAATTTTCAAGCAGTACAATTTGTCCAGGCTGAAGCAAGGCCACTGCTTCTGAAGCAACTGGCCCAACACAATCTTCGGCAAATAGCACCGGATGATCGAGTAATTTCTGGAGTCGATTGGCAATGGGCTGTAATGAGCATGTTGCATCCTTGGGTCCTTTGGGGCGCCCAAGGTGGCTGATGATAACAACACTGGCACCTTGCTTCAGTAGATACTGCAGAGTGGGAATTGACTGCGTCATTCGATAATCATCAGTAATGCTTCCGTCGGCATTAATAGGAACGTTATAGTCGGCGCGGAGCAACACCCGTTTACCCTTCAAGGTAATGTCTCTAACCGTTTTCTTAGTGAAGCTCACGACAGTACTCGTACTTTAATGGTGTCAGTTGTACCGACAACACCGGGGTACTTTCCGGAAACGGTGACAATAGTATCGCCCTTCTTGAGTACGCGAGCTTCACGCAACCAGTTAGTGAGCTTAGTTGCGGCAAAGGGATCTACCGGACGAAGATAACTCTTTGTACCATAAGCTAAAGCCAGCTGCTGAACGGTACGGGGGTCTGATGTAACGGCAATAACCGGCACTTTTGGGCGATGACTAATAACTTGCAGGGCAGTATCTCCGCTGAGTGTTTCGATGACTATCGCTGTAGCTTCTATGGCATCCGATAAACTGATAACTGCCGTGGAAATCGCTTGTTGCTTACTTGGCTTACCAAGCTGTTCGGCCCCATCATTAAAGCTTACCGTCAGAGGATTATTTTCTTGTACATGTACAATAACACGTTTCATTATCTCAACTGCTTGAATTGGATATTTTCCATTGGCTGTTTCGTCGCTGAGCATCACACAATCTGCGCCCAGAATTACTGCAGTTGCTACGTCAGACACTTCAGCCCGAGTTGGTTCGGGAGTTTCGGTCATACTGGCTAACATCTGCGTGGCTACAATCGTTGGCTTGGCATGCTTGAGGCCAAGGCCAATTATTTGGCGCTGCACGAGTGGCACGCTTTCGGGCATTGTTTCAATAGCTAGATCTCCGCGTGCCACCATAACCATGTCAGCCTCTTCGACGATTGCTTCTAGATTTTCGGTTGCCGCACTGGTTTCTATTTTGGCAATGATTTTGGCGTTGCTGCCAAGATTCTTCAAAATGGTACGTACTTTTCGAACATCATCGGCATGTTGAATAAAGCTAATAGCCACAAAATCGATATCTTGAGTCGAACCAAAGCTCATATCAGCACGGTCTTTTTTGGTGATGATATCACCGGCAAAATCAGTATCGGGCAAGTTTATGCCTTTACGTTTAATGAGAACACCGTCATTTTCAGCACGAACGTGCACAACGCCGTCAGCAACACTCGTTACGGTCGTTCTAATGCGACCATCATATAGGTACATGCGTTCGCCACGCTTCACCTTCTTTGACAAATCATACTGTGTAGGAATAATACCTGTTTTCTCGAAATCTGTTTTAAATCCAAATTGCAAACTCTGACCTAGGCGTATATTGATGATGCCCTCAAAATCTCCCACTCGAATCTTTGGTCCCTGTAAGTCTTGGATAATTGCCACCGGCTTCCCGAAAGCTTTGCTTGCTTTACGGATCCATCCAATCTGCTCTATACGCTCTTCGTAGTTTCCATGACTAAAATTTAGTCGAAAACCATTGGCCCCAGCTTTAAGTAGGGCTAAGATCGAGGTGTAGTCGTTAGTAGCCGGACCGACAGTTGCGATTATTTTAGTACGTTTAAACTGAGTAATAGGCACCTTAGGTGCAATCTGCGTAACATCCATTACTACCAGTGTAATAGCTTATGCTTTTTTTGGCCAGTGGCCACTGGTCTATTTGCTTACTTTACTGTTATGCAACTATAATAATCATAATGATTAAAAAACGCTTAGCTGGCCTGCGTTCACGCCTATCTCGCTCTATACGCTTGCAACGCTCGTTACTACTTGTGGCGATTATTGGTATGGGTATAGCGACGCTCGTATTGAGTAAGGCAGCTAGCACCACTATCAGCTTGCAACCCGAAAGCGGAACTAAATGTAATGCTAACCTTCAACAATCTACCGTCGCTGGTGCTTCGGGAAGTGCGTACATCAAATTTGCTTCTGGTGTCTGTGGCCTAGCTGGCGGTGAAGATGTTCGTGGGGTAAGAGGTGAAATGGCCGACATACCTACTGACCCTATGAGTTTAATTAGTCAATGGACGGTATCTACTAGTGAAGCGTCAAATCCTGGATCCGAAGGTGCTTTTAGATTCCGATGTATGCCTAGTCACTTGCTATATGATGACCCAATCGTAAAACCAGGCAGGCCTGGCCAAACTCATCTTCATCTGTTTTATGGCAATGACACCGCAAATGCTAATTCAACCTACTCCTCATTGCGAAGAAATGGCACTGGTACGTGTGAAGGTGGACCCATCAATCGTAGCTCGTACTGGATGCCTGCTCTAATAAGTGGCGCAGACAATAAAGTTGTATTGCCTAATTTTGTACAAATCTATTATAAAGTTCAGTTAACTCGGCGATCTGCCCTTAATTATATCCCCAGAGGACTACGTATGATTGCCGGCCACCCCATGGACTCTGGCGCAACTCCAGCGCAGGTATACGGCCCAGCAAATCCAAGCCTGCCAGGCGGATATTATCGTGCGCCCCAATGGCACTGTTATATGGATGCCAGTAACGAACGGCCAGGCACGTTATCTGACCGTATCCCAACAAACTGTCAGGACGGAGACACTCTGCAAGCAGATATACCATTTCCCTTCTGTTGGAGTGATGAACGCTACTTGGATAGTAATGACCACCGTACTCATGTTGTCTTCCCAGATAATTATGAAGAAAATTGCCCAGCAGGACATTCTATACGTATTCCTGAATTCTCGATTCATATTCTTTGGCCACTGAGATCTGGTGATGCCGCCAAATTGAGTACTTGGTATTTATCATCAGACAGACATGGCGGGGCTAATTATCCAAATGGTAAATCGATGCACGCCGACTGGTTTGGCGCATGGGATGAACCGATGTCCAAGCTCTGGATAGATAATTGTCTTAAAGGTGGGTTAAGTTGTCATGGATCGAAATTCGGTAATATGACAGCCGGAAAACGGCCAACCCCCTACTACGATGAAAACAATATCAATCCCAACCGTTTAGTCAATATTCCGCCAATGCCGTAATATGCGTTAACGTTATGCGCATACATTCTTCTCCAGTTCAAAAACCAACCAGAAAACAACATCGTTTTAGCCCATACAAGATACGTGCATCCTTAAGCTGGATAGCAATCTTTGCCATCGGTGGATTACTCATAACCCTATTTGCTCATGCCCAAAATGTCTACACCGTTCCAGCTAGTATTGCAGCCGACTGTAGCCGTGAGGTCAGCAGCGAGCTTAATGCCTGGTTCAAAACTGTTCCTGATGGAAGTGTTTTACAATTTGCCACAAATGGTTGTTATACCATCGAAGGAAGTTTGGCTATTCAAAACCGCAATGGTCTGACCATTCAAGGACAGAACGCCACCTTTAAAAGTAACACCGACGGCAGTACCGCTCCACAAATTGAAGGTCACGTCGACAAATTGTGGCCCCGACAACGTGCTCACTGGTTTATAAAAAATTCCACTAATATTGTTTTAAACGGGCTTACCATTGATGGTCCAAATTCTGCAGCTGGCCCAACAAATGATGCCTACAAATCGGAGTTTGAAGAACAGCACGGGGTCATGATCTATGGCTCTACTAATGTCGCCGTAGAAAATAGCACCATGCAAGAACCATATGGTGACTTTGTCTCAGTCTTTGGCGGATCTAAACAAGTTCGCATTCAAGGAAATACGCTTGATAAAACGGGCAGACAAGGCATATCTATCGTTAACGGCAGCAATGTTTTGATTCAAAATAACACCATTAAAAACGTTGGTCGCTCAATGATCGACGTCGAGCCAGCAGTTGCTTCTTGGCAAGTGAAAGATGTGGTTATCCGCAATAATACCTTCGGACCGGCTAACGGTGTGTTCTTGGCAAGTCTTGGAGCGGGCCCTAACGTGCAGAATATCATCATCAACCACAACACACTTCTAGGCATTCGCCTGTACGCCGTAGTTCAGACTAATGACAAAACTGGCCAGGGTCTGCGCAAACAAGGTTTTCAAATTACTCATAATATCTCTGACACTGTCACCGGCACTACCATTGCCCCGATTAGATTTGAAGATGTCAACGACATAACCATAACTAATAATTACCAAAAAGTTGCCGGCCGGCTGCTTGATAATGGTGAGGTAATCTATAGTGGAGTTTCTGTGTGGCTCGAACGAAACAATAACGTACTAATTCGTGATAACGTTTTTCCGGTATACATAACGGGCACAAAAAACAATAATCAAACAACACTCACGCATGCTGTAGACGTACTTGGACTCACTACCTGCAACAACATCCTCAGCATTAGCGAAAAGCCCCCGGCAATAGATGGGAGCTGTCCTGTGGACACACCCGCTATAGTTAATAACGGCACACGCAGTAACAGCAGTGGCGGTAAGATGCCCACTACTAAAAGTGTACAAAACGTGCCAGCTGCATCCACACCTGCCCTAACTACAACTACAGGTATGGGTTCTGCATATCTGACGCCCAATCAGTTGAGCGAAACAGTATCGAGCAGTAAACAACAACCTTTTAGTCGAGTAACGTGGCGCTGGCAAATAATAGTCTTGATTGTAGTAGGCTTAAGCGGTATTGGAGGTCTTATACATTGGAGAATGCATCGTAGGTATTCACAATCGACTGCTTCTATAGATACCAACAATCAAGCTGTCATTGGGATCATGTAAGTAGTCATCGAAATGTGCTGATTTAGACGCCTAATTTTTCTGTTACAAGCTGTGCAATTGCTTCAATAGACGTATCAGCTTTAACAAAATAGTCATTAAGCTGTTTGCCGTCAACAACACGACTGACATTGCGCGTTACATCTGCTGTCTTTGAAACATTAGACAAAATAATAACTGGAACTTCAGCACCCCAAGTATCTTTGCGAAGCAAATCGAGCATTTCCTCACCATTCATGACTGGCATTTTGTAGTTTTGGAGATGAATATAGTCGAGTACCGCAAATCCATCCTGCACGGGCATAATGAGATCAAGGAGCAAAAGATCGTATGGTTGCTTGTCGAGTTGAAGCTTTGCTAACTTGCCGTTATCAGCGACACTTACTTCATAGCCCGATTTTTGTAAACGCAATTTCATTGCTCGTGATAAACTTTTTTCGTCTTCAGCAATGAGAATGTGTTTCTTCTTAAGCTTTTGCATAATTTTACTACAACAATGCGCCTTTTATTTTGAATCGTCAACAATATAATGCTCGCTTACTAAACGGCTTCTGCTTTTGCGAGCAAAGGTGCCGACCTCTGCTTTGAAGCATACTTACCAGCTTGTAATCCTTTCAGAACGACTGGTAACAACCAATACGTCATTACTACAATCCAAAAGCCTGAAAATATAAAGATGGTAGTCAACCCATAGGCCACAATATTAAATATAAGCGCACTGTAACCAACAGCCAGAAAGGCCATCTGTGGTATGACTAGGTGTATTTCGCGCTTGCCATGGTCAGTTTTGGGCGTAACTTTGTATTTTGGTTTTTTCCTAACCGCAAACAGCGCCAACACTGCAGCTTTAGCATACACCGGAAATAGCCCTGCCCAGACCCGCGATGTCAGCTGCCCCCGACTCAACCAACCAAAGAACCATAACGTGGCGACCAGTGCGGGAAGCCTAAACACTATGTACCAATACCCACCATCATGGACTTGTTCATTGCTAAATAACGTATAGAAGTTTATGGCATAAATTCCTGTCAAGAAAAATGCACTCACCAAATAGCAGTATCCAATTTCAAAATAATGCAATCGTTGACGCATACTTAAACCTCGCTTAAAGAGCGGACTTTGCCAATACATTATCCTCAATGTATCAAGTGCCCAAGTACCTCGCTGCTTATATATTGCGCTCAGGTCTGAAGGTGCATGCCCCAGTACGTACGGCTGACTGACATAGACCGTTTTATAGCCCTTAGAATGAAATACATACGAAGTATGCAGATCCTCCACAAGATTCCACTCGCTAAATCCACCTATTGCATCGAGTGCTTTTCGACGATAAATGACTCCCGAGCCGCAGCTTATTGCGGCGTCATCGGCATTCTTGCCAGTCTGCATATGGTTATAGAACATGTAATCATGGTTAAAATCATTTTCTTCCACCGTGAAAGACTGCCGAGAAGCTACAAGTGCAACTTTAGTATCTTTAAAATGCCCCAGCAAATCATCTAAGATGGTAGGTTGAACGACATTATCAGCGTCTATAGTTAAGACAAAAGGCGATTTGGCATGGCGCAAACCGTAATTCATATTGGCAGATTTATAGCGTTTCTGTAATCTGTCTGGTCGGGATAGATAGGTGAAATTATATTTCTGGGCTAAGGCGCGTACTTCTTCACGACCGCCATCATCTAACACATAGAGGTACAAACTTGGATGTTCAATAGCTGCTGCCGCACTCAGACTTGCTTCTAACATATCGAGTGGTTCGTCAACAGTCGGAATAAAGACATCTACCGGGGTACGTAACGAATACTGCCCTCCAAGCAATACAAATCTCCGAGACCAGTGATTAACTAAGAATAAAAGCGAAACAATATACACCAAGACTTCTAAAGCAAAGAAGACATCGCCTAGCGTGCCGCGTACATGAAATAACAGCCAACAAAGATACACTGTGTTTGCGATAAACATCATCACACCCAACCGTCGCGTCTTATCCAGCTTAGAGCGCCACATGCTTGCACTTCTCCCACTATCTAGCTACTATTTAAGCATATGTCAGAAATAAGCAAAACCGCAAAGTCTATTTTAGTTGTCGAAGACGAGCCCGCGCTCCTCGAAATACTCACCAAACGAATAGCCGCATCGGGCTACACCATACAAAAAGCCCGAGATGGCCAGGAAGCAATAGAAATTGCTAAAAAGAAAATACCTGACGCAGTCGTTACCGATATAATTATGCCCCGGAAAAATGGCTTTGACCTTATTCAAGAGTTAAAACGCATCAAGCCAGACATTCCTATCATTGTTGTTACAAATCTCGAAAGCCAGCAAGACCGCGAAACATGTCAACAATTGGGCGTTAAGCACTTTGTCATTAAGTCTAATATTTCACTTCGTGAACTCGATGGCATGATAGCCCGAGAGTTAGCTTAAGTTCTGTTTACTCAAAAGCACCGAGAGTAGATCGACTATTTAATCGAGCACTTTCGGCATAGCCACTTGGAACGGGCTGTAGTGTTGACGGCTTTGCAATAGATGCTCCAGGTTTAAAACAAGTTGCGTTCGTAAAATCGACACAGTTGAAATTTGGATTTCCCTCGATATTAGCTTGCCATTGAGATGGCATAGCATTGGCCCCAATTATCGCACTCAGACTTGCATATGAATGTACTTCATCGTAGTAACTATTCCAAGCAAAGAATTTCTTAGCACTCGCCTGCTCGCTATAAAATATGTTGCCATCAAACTCAACGCCGTCAACAGCTCGTCCGCTGCCTCGCAAAATGCCACCATCGAGTGAATAGAATATGTTGTTGGTAAATGACACATTCTGAGTTAGCACACCGGGCGTTGTATGGACAGTCTTCATGGCATTGGTATCGTTGCCAGCGTAATAAAATGTATTGAAATAAAAGTGGATGTTTTCTGGCGGGACCACGTGATCATTATTCATTTTTATAGCTTGCCCCGGGCCACTCGTGGCTTCACCGAGAACATCAAGCATGACACGGTTGGCCACAAATAGATTCTGGTACACATACACTGGTCCATCCCGAACTGGTGCCGGAGAATAGGCTTCTCCAGCGTCATACACGACGTTTCCTTTAACGATAAGATTCCGTAGATACGCTTCTGTTTCAATACCAGGACCAGCAATATCGTGCACAGTATTGCCGACAATTAATGAATTCTCATTATAGAACTTATCGGGGCTCGATGGACTCAGCAGATTGTCTAAAGTCTGGTAATAAATAGCTGCCCAATATCCAGAAATATCATTACCCTCAGTTACTATATTGCTAATATTCTTTGTATTAGCGCGGACAATGATGGCCGCATTTTCCATAGATGCAGGATAATTCTTTACATCAGAAAATGTCCATGTCCGACCAAACTTACCTTTCAGACTATTATTTTTGAAATTCAGGTTTGTAGAGTCATAAGCGTAAATTCCGTACGTTCCTCCGATAATTTCAGTATTATCAATGGTAACATTACTACTATTCCTGATCTGGATATTATTATTTCCATATGTAATCTTCAGCTTAGCGTTAGCCAAACTGTTGATTCGAATATTATCAGCATTTTGAATATCGATAGTTGGCCAAGCGCCGCCAATGTACAGTGGAACATCTGGTGGCTGATTGTCATCGGTAGCAACATATACTTCAGAATTGCCAGTAAAGAGCTGGTGCTCCATACGTACACCTGGAAGATTATTTTTAGTCTGACGGTTCAGTAAACCATTCAGTGAATTATATGACCACCACTGATCACCGTTACCAGCATAAATGGTACTCGATTGATCTGTTACGTGATCGACCCTGGGAAGCGTTGTTTTGTAAATGCCGGTTTGCACATTTTGCCAGCTCACAGCGCCATTTATAAATTCTTTGATGGCTCCATTGATGACAACGTCTCCATTGCCAAATGGTTCAATGATCAGATTATTTTTTTGAATTCGAATCGTTTCAATATATGTGCCCGCAAGAACTCGAATCCTAGTGTATCCGGTGGCTTTTTGGACTGCTGCACCAATAGTTAATAGTGCTGTTGCTTGAGACTGGCCATTATTTGAATCGCTCCCTGAAGTACTGACGTATAGACTTTGGTACGATTGACCAAAACGCACCGCCCCACCATTGCTAGCACTGCTGTCACTAATCGACATTCCTGGCGCAGATCCATTTTCTGGTTCAACATTTAGATTGGATGGACTGAGAGCCTTACTAAATAGCATAGTAATGATCCCCAGAACCATTGCCGCAAGCATTACATAGGCATACTTTGCCTTACCTTGACTTTGCAGTTTAGAAAATATGTTCATATGTATTGCGCGTATTAACAAATACTCACACTCGAATTAGCATGAGCTATATCTTTACAGTGTACTCAAAGTAACTGTATTTTCATAGTCAGCCTTTCAACATTCATTGTCTTCGAACCTGCGTTCGATTCATTTCGCTCAGCGAAATTATCAATCTAAAAAGCCATCCCTTGGATGGCATCTTAGATTGGTGAGCTCTAAGGGGTGTGGCTGGAAACATTTTGAGCCAGCAGTAATGCAGCTAGATGCGCAATTAGTAGAAGCAGGTCTAGATATTAATCATTGCTATACTGAAGGAGAATAATATGGCTCGAAGATATAAACAAAACGACAACTTTATAGATGAAGCGGCTGGACTAATAAGTCTGCTTGTCTTTCTTTTCGGTTATACCAAATATAACGAAATACGTGAAGCGAACCCTGAGCTACTCCCCTATATTTATTTTG
>CAYXHO010000025.1:0-11463 GCA_964465215.1 uncultured Candidatus Saccharibacteria bacterium
GGAATCGAACCACGATCTAAGGTTTTGGAGACCTTTATACTAGCCGTTGTACTATACCCCTAGGTATCGTAACAGGGTATATCATACCGTAAACTCACTGTTTTGTCACGGTTATCAATTAGAGTGGATGGCCCCTGCCATCGGGTAATGTCGCCCAAGGCGCAGCGACCGCTGCCATTCCTATTTGTAATGATCGTTCCGCCCAATCATGCCTTACTAATCCAATTTCAGCGAAATCTTTTATGAGCTCACTGTAGTCAGTCCAAGATAACCTCACGCCATGCAGATACAAATCGCTTCGTAAGGGATGCGCTGTTCTATGGAGTGACATCGGTGCTTTGTCGGTAGGATACGTTAATGAAATCGCTTCTACGACACTTCGCGTTCCTGATCTATTTGTATAAGAGGTTCTTTCGAAAACCTCTAGTCCTATCCCGAGAGTTCGAAGGTATGGCCCCATCCAATTATTTGCGTAATGAAATGGAGCTTCTTCGGGAGGTCGCAATACGTTAAATAAATGTCGAGTTAAACCAGCAAAACAACTTGTTTTTACACTTTGATTTATTGCAAAAACTGGCAGATGTTGCACCGCGCCTTCGTCAATAGAGTCGTCAGTATCATTAAGAACTACATTTCCGTAGCGCTTAACGATTGAGCCTATCACATTAAAAGATGCCGGATCTTCCAGATCTTCAGCAATTTTCACCGTTTGACTTTCGAAATCAAAAGCAAGAGGGAGCCGTCCGTTCGGATCATCTATATGCCCGATTGCTCCCAGTACTTTTGCGGCAAGTTCAGGGCTAAACGGTTCTGGAGAATGGGGGACTGTCATATCTACCATCGTGCCAGTCGCAACAATGATTGCATAGGACTTTATTCACAACGACTCGCACTGCACCTAGGTTCGATGTTCCTGAACACCTCCGGTCAAGCCTACACAAACGCTTACTTCTACATTCTGTCTTCCAGATTGCGTAGTAACACTGAACTCATGTTCAGCTGCATCAAATAAATCACATCCGCTCAAACCAACCAAGAAATGATTTGCTCCATTATAGGTAATATCTCTGTAGCCATTATCTTCTAGAAACAACTGCGCATCTTTTTTTGGATACTGATCTTCAAGTAGTTGACCGCAGCCTACATTTGACAATACTAATAGTCCAACTACCATACAACGTTTCAATGGTCTAAATAACCAACCACCGTCGTTCTGACCAAACGACCGCTCGTATCTGATTCTTTCACTCTCAAACATACTCATAAAATATATTATGCGTCATATATGCTTTTTAGTCAAACATTATCTGCCATCTGTCAGACGTGTAGTAATACTTCAGACCTATAAATTGGATGACATTGAGATGTTTTTTAAAACTCCACGAATTTGTTATACAATAGGTAAATCGTATGAGTAAGTTGACCACCAGCAAGCCAATCCTTTTCATGTTGTATGGGTATCCCGGTTCTGGGAAGACGCATTTTGCTCGAGAACTTGGAGCATCTTTGGGTGCGGCGCATGTACATGGCGATCGTATTCGTGGTGAATTATTCGAAGAACCACGCTACGACCAGCAGGAAAATGAAATCGTCAAACACCTCATGCTATATATGACCGAGGAATTTCTCGGTGCGGGCATGAGTGTCATATTTGACGCTAGCATTGCCAAACTGGCTGACCGCCGCGAACTCCGTAACATTGCTCGTAAATCAAAAGCCGAACCGCTGATGATTTGGTTACAGATAGATAGCGATAGCGCATTTGCGCGGCTGAGTCGCCGTGACCGTCGCAAACTTGACGATAAATACGCCGCGCCACATACTCGTGAATCATTCCAAACAATGATCCAAAGTATGCAAAATCCCAAAAATGAAGAATACATGGTCATTAGCGGCAAACATGCATTTAATTCCCAGCGTAGTGCTGTGCTGAAAAAATTGTATGAGCTTGGCTATATTGCCGGAGATACAGCAGCTACAAATGTAGTTAAACCCGGACTAGTCAACTTAGTGCCGGGATCCATTCGCGGTGGCAGAGTCGACGCTTCACGGCGCAATATTTTGATTCGCTAGTAAGCTCATGAAAATAGTACACATTGAGGGTATCGGCGAAGTCCAGCTTATTAAACATGCAGCCTCTAGTTCTATTCGTATAACGCTTGACGCTAAAGGTAAAGTCAAAATTACCCTACCTCGTTGGGCACCGTACCAAGCTGGCATCCAATTTGCCAAATCGAAGCGAGAATGGATACTCGCCAACCTGCAACCGGCCACTATAATTAAAGATGGAACAGCTATTGGAAAATTCCATCATCTTTATTTTCGGCCAAGTGGGGTGAATAAAACTATTTCAACTCGTCAAAAGGGAAGTGAGCTAATTGTTAGCTACCCTGACTCGCTACGCATAACCGATCCAAAAGTTCAGGCAGCTGCCGAAAAGATTGCTTTACGCGCGCTGCGGGAACAAGCTGAAAACCTACTTCCCAAACGGCTCCAAGATCTGGCACAACAGCATGGTTTTAGTTACAAGAGTGTCAGTGTCCGTCAACTCAAAGCCCGATGGGGAAGCTGTAATAGTAAACAAGAAATTACACTCAATATTTTTCTCATGCAACTACCCTGGGATCTCATCGATTATGTTTTGCTCCATGAACTAACGCATACACAGGCGCTCCATCATGGAGCAGATTTTTGGCGAATTTTTGAAACTGCCTTGCCGGGCGCCAAGCAACGGCGCAAGGCGCTGCACGCCCATAAACCTCAGATAAATGCCTAACGAACTGGACATTTTTGTGGCATAATGGATGGTGCTTATGCCTACCAAAACGAAAAAAACACTTCATTCTACCGACCAAGCTCAATTAGCTACACTCATCAACAGCATGACCGATGGAGTGATTGCTACCGATAAACATTTTAAAGTGCTGGTACACAATGCCGCAGCACTGGATTTACTCGATCTGCACAACCTCGAAGCAGGATCTGACCTTACCGAGATACTTAAGCTGATCGATAAAGATGACCAGGAAGTTACGGTCACCCATCTCGTTAAAGAAACGACCGTGTCACACACCTCACGTGACCACCGAGTCCGTTACCAAGACGGTACAACTATTAACTTATATATCAGTATTGCTCCTGTTCATGTGGGGTACGGTAAAAAAGCTAACGATGGCTATGTCATTGTGCTGCGAGATATTACGCATGAAAAGTCTCTTGAAGAAGAACGAGATGAATTCATCAGTGTCATCAGCCATGAACTACGTACACCCGTTGCTATTGCTGAAGGAAACCTCAGTAATGCGCAATTGGTCGTCAACAAGCATCCCAGCCCACCAGAAATTACTGGTAGCTTGCAGCAAGCTTATGACCAAGTTGCTTTTTTGTCTGGTATGATCAATGATCTGTCTATGCTATCTCGAGCCGAACGCGGAAAAACAGCCGTTGAGGTCGAAAACATAAACGTCCATAAACTCATCACCGGGCTCATTGCCGCATACAAACCTGCAGCCGATGAAAAGCAGTTGCATCTGTACCCACAACTTGATGCAAAACTTGAACTACTGCGTAGTAACGAGTTGTATGTTAGGGAAATACTCCAAAATTTGATTACCAATGCCATAAAATATACCGAATGCGGTTCGGTAACGGTCAGTGCTACGCAAACCAAAAAAGGTGTGACCTTTAGCATTCAAGATACTGGTATTGGCATGAGTAAGTCGGATCAATCTAAAATTTTTCAAAAATTCTTTCGTGCCGAAGACTATCAAACCCGTCAACACAGCGGCACTGGGCTGGGCTTGTATGTAACTGCCAAGTTAGCCGAGATGATTGACGCAACCATTACCGTTGCGAGCAATCCTGGCAAGGGGTCTACCTTCACGGTTTTGGTTCCGTCAGCTAAGTAGTTGTCAAGCAATGACTCTTGGGGTATACTTGACACATTGACCTACAAAAATATGTAGGTTTTTTATTTGGAGTCGTTTTGTCATCCAAAAACGAAGACTAGGAAGAGGTACTATGGCCGATAAAGCCACCAACAAATCAGCTACCAAAAAACGAGCAATTGGTCGCAAACCCGAACAAACGGTTCGTGAGCGAAGCAATCAAGCACCAGTTGTCAAAAAACGACTCGTTCGCACAACTGCAAAGCGAGCTAGCACTCCACTACGTGCTATTGGTCGGCTCATTGTAAAAGTTGTTCATCCACTGCGCTTTCTTCTTTGGCCGTTTAAGACTCGCCCAGCAAAATTTGTTGGCCGCATGCTTGCTGCCATTTTCTTTCTACGCTATTTCCGCAACGCCTGGAAAGAGCTCAAAGGAGTCACTTGGCCAACTCGCAAAGAAACATGGCAATTAACTTCTGCTGTATTTATCTTTGCTGTCTTGTTTGGCATAGTGATTACCGCCGTAGATTATGGCCTAGAGAAGTTATTTAAAGTAGTATTTTTGAAATAAGGATTAATAATGAGTAAACGATACGACACCAACAAACTATGGTACGCCATCCACACCTACAGTGGTTATGAAGAAAAAGTTGCCGAAAGCATCCGTCAGCGCGCAGATAGCCTCGACATGAAAGACAAAATCTATCAGGTCCTCGTGCCAAAAGAAAAAATGATCGAAATTAAAAACGGCACTCGTAAAGTTGTCGAGAAAAAAATCTTTCAAGGTTATGTTATTGTCCAGATGAAACTGAGCGAAGATGCCTGGTACATCGTCCGTAACACCCCTGGGGTAACCGGTTTTGTCGGAACCGGCACTGAGCCAACGCCAATTGATGACGACGAAATGGAAAAGATCAACAAGCGCATGGGTCTTGAACAGCCTAAGCACAAAATCGACTACAAAATCGGTGACGTGGTTAACATCATCGACGGTCCCTTCAAGAGCTTCGACGGTACGATTAACGAAATCGACCCTGCTAAGGGCAAGCTCAAAGTTCTGGTCAATATGTTTGGCCGCGAAACACCTGTCGAACTCGACAGCCTCCAAGTAAAACGAGTGTAGCAATATCATGACAACCCATTTTAGAAGCTGTGAATTTGATTTTAGAGATGATCACATTGGTAGTGACGAACTTGAATCCTTGCCTGAAGTACAGGTAGACATTGCAAGATTAGCAAATACTGAACCAATTATTGATTGCATTTCCTATGGCCAGGCACAAAGAGAACCAGAAACAGATTTTCTAGACAGTATTATTGCTCGCGCCCGTTACGAATTAGTTGGTGACGAAAGCTAGACAACAGAGGTAGTTTACTGGTATAATAACCAGGTTACGCACATGCCAGATGCTTCACTGGTACTGCAAAATTATTGATAACGTTTGGAGAAACACATGGCAAACAAAAAACAGGTTAAAGCTAACCTGAAAATGAAGATTCGCGCCGGCCAGGCTAGTGCTGCACCTCCTGTGGGTAGCACCCTTGGACAATATGGTGTAAACATGATGGATTTCATTAATCCATTTAACGATGCTACCCGCGAAATGCAAGGTGCAACCGTTACGGCACATATCACTATTTATGATGATCGTACTATGGATTTCCGTGTTGTTGGCGCACCAACCGATGACCTCATCCGTGCTAAGCTCGGCATCCAAAAGGGTTCAGGCAAGCCTAATAGCGAAAAAATCGCTAAAAAGCTCAGCGACCAAGCCCTCACCGAGATCGCCGAAGCCAAAGCCCATGACATGAACACTGACGACATTCCAGCAGTTAAGAAAATGGTAGCTGGCACCGCTCGATCAATGGGCGTAGAAATCGAAGGCTAAATAATAAATTAATTTGTGGGAGAATTAACATTCGCCAGCACCACGAAGGAGTACACTATGGCAGAAGCCAAGAAAGCAAAAGAAGAAGTAAAACAAGCTGAAAGCGAGGTTTTGGATGGGACTACTCAAGAAACTACTGATCTTGCGAGTGAAGCAAGTAGCCAAGAAGAAGTAAAAGCCGAAACTAAAACTGCTAAGGCCGGTAAGCGCAGTGCCAAAGCCGTTAAAGAAGCTGAAGAACTCGCTGCCAAAGAAGAGCGTAAAGCTCAGACAAACGAAGAAGCTGAAAAGCCCAAGATTGCTGCACCAAAAACTCGTAGCATCCTAGAGCGCAAAGGCAAGAAGTTCCGCGATAGCGCCAAGCTCATTGAAAAAGACAAAGAATATAGCCTTAAAGAAGCTTTGGGCTTAGCCACCAAGACCAGCCCAACAAAGTTTGATGCAACCGTAGAACTGCACCTACGTCTGGGCGTTGACCCCCGTCATGCCGACCAAAACATCCGCGGCAACCTCGTTTTGCCAGCTGGAACTGGTAAGGATGTATGTATTGCCGTCTTTGCCGATGGCGATGACGCTGCTAAGGCTACTAAAGCTGGTGCTGACATTGCTGGCATCGAAGAAATTACCAATGCGCTCGACAAGGGCAGCATCGACTTTGATGTACTGATTGCTACACCAGCTCAAATGTCCAAACTTGGTAAGTACGCACGTTTGCTTGGTCCACGTGGACTGATGCCAAACCCCAAGAGCGGCACGGTAACGCCTAACGTCGTAAAAGCTGTTGAAGAAGCAAAAGCCGGTCGAGTTGAATTCCGTGTTGATAGCACTGGTATTGTACACCTTGGCATCGGTAAGGTAAGCTTCGGCGACAAAAAGCTCGAAGAGAATGCCAACGCTGTAGTAGCCAGCATTCGTGCTGCCAAACCAGCCAGCGTCAAAGGCAATTACGTAAAAACTGTGTTTGTATCCACCACTATGGGTCCAAGTATCAAAGTAACACTTTCTTAATTAGTTTTTTGAAAGCGCAAAAAGCCGTCGGTATGTCCGGCGGTTTTTTGTTTACTGCATCTGTTGTAATTATTGAGTTGTAATATTGCACAACCGGCTTGTCGGGTATGCAAATTGTTTCGTACAATCGGAACAGAAACGGAGGGTTCATGGGGGTATACAGTAATCTGCAAATTGAACAGGCACTCAAAACAGGCCATATTGTCTGTACGCCCTTTAATCAAAAACATGTTTCGCAGGCTAGCCTTGATGTGACACTTGGATACTACTATTTTAGAACTGAGCGAGTCGGCGATCATTCTGTCTATAATCCATTTGACGAGTCAGATGTGGCTCGCTATTTTGATAAACCCTTAAAAGCGGTGCCGCATAAAGTCTGGTGCGAAGAAAACGGCTTTAAATTACTGCGTAATATTCCACCCGAACACCCCGTTATACCAATTAAGCCGGGTGAACGCATTCTAGCCCACACCCATGAATTTTTCGGTATTAATCCTCCAGGGGCGGCTCAAGTAAAAGCTCGCTCCAGCTGGGGCCGCAATGGAATTGCTGTGTGTTTTGACGCAGGATGGATTGACCCTGGATACATCAACCGCTTAACGCTTGAGATTTACAACCTCAACCACAAAGAGACAATTTTGTTGCCGGTTGGCGAACGAATTGCTCAAATTGTTTTCCTGGAAACTGGTGAGGTAGAAGGCAACTACGGCATCGGTAGACATGGTGGCTTCAGCGGCAAATACCAATCGGGAACAGATCTCGAAACACTAATCAAGAACTGGGCGCCAGAGCAAATGCTACCCCGTGCCTATAAAGACAAGCGCACGATGCCAACGAAAATAAAGGGGCTCAAAAATGGCACCCTCTAATCCTGGCGTTTTTATTGCCATCGAAGGCACCGATGGTTCTGGTAAGGCTACGCAAGTATCACTGCTCACCGAGCAACTCACTCGAGCTGGGTACGAAGTACTAGCTATTGATTTTCCACGCTACAAAGAGCCATCTAGTTATTTTGTTCGAGAATATCTAGCTGGCAATTATGGTTCAGCCGAAGTAGTTGGACCATATACTGGATCACTGTTTTATGCCCTTGATCGTTACGAAGCAAGCAAGGCAATAAAACAAGCACTGAGTGAAGGTAAGATTGTTATTGCCGATCGCTTCACCGGATCTAACATGGCACATCAAGGAACGAAGTTCTACAACCCTGAAGAACGTCGCGGGTACTATATTTGGCTGGATAATCTTGAATACGTGACTATGGGTATCCCACGACCTACAAAAAATATTGTGCTTCGTGTTCCAGCAGAAGTTAGCGCTAAACTTCTAAGTGATCGCCAAACTAATGCCCAGACACAACCTGACCTCCATGAAGCCGACGTTCAGCACCTTGCAAAATCTGTAGCCGCATACGATGAACTGTGTCAGTTATTCCCCTATGATTTCCAAGCCATTGACTGCGTACGAGGTGGTCAACTCCTGGACAAAGATTCGATTGCCAATTTGGTTTGGACTACTATTCAACCATTGCTGCCGGCCGCTCCAACCACTCAAAAAACAAGTGCATCAGATACCCCAACGCCAAATGCAGAAACTCAACCGTCGTCACAGTATCTTCGTAAGATCGATGATCAGTTTGTGGTCACCGACAAAGGCAAAGATTACCTCGATTCCGTACTCACTAGTAGTACCGATAACGTCTATGTCTTTAATGGAACATTAGCTCCAACAACTATTGCTGCTGCCATGGCCCGCCTCAGTCGTCGCGGCGATGACATGCGCGTCACCTTGCTGGATGAATTTGCTGAAGGCGCAGACAAAGATGCGCAGTTGCTGCACCGTGTCATTACTGCCTATGGCGATGACTCGGTACAGCAACTGGTTGGACTCCATGTGGTGGTCGAAAAGGCCTCTAACTTACTCACCAAAAAATTAGAGTGGGGCAGACTCGCCGCCTATCTAGAACAATCAACCCGTTACATATATTTTGATAAAAAAGTAGACGGACGCTATCAGTACCACACCCCACAGTACTTTACCGACGAAGTCAAAACTCGCTACCAAGAGACTCTCGATGCTATTTTTGACCTATACTCAAAAATTGTTCATACCCTTACTGAGCACATTCAAAATACATCCACAGTCCCAAAGGAAGAGCAAGATGGTGCTTGGCGCAGCGCAACTAGAGCACAAGCCTGCGACGCCACCCGTGCGCTTCTACCAGTAGCTACCACTGCCACCGTTGGAATCTATGCTTCGGGCCAAGCTTTAGAAAGTCTCATTTCTCATTTATTAAGTGATCCACTCCCTGAAGCTCAAGCTACCGGTGAGCGAATGCTGGTTGAAGCTCGTAAAGTCATACCTGCGTTTCTAGAGCGTGTTGATGTTCCAGAACGGGGTGGAGCAATACAACAATACCGCTCAACAACAAGACAAGCAGTTAAATCGCTCGCTCATCAATTACTACCAGCGGGGCACAGCTTCGACCAAGAGCCGGTTACGCTCAGTAGCTTTTGGCCACGAAACGAGTTGGACTTAGTGCCCGACATGCTATACGAACATAGCAATTTATCGCTGGCTGAAATAACAGAAGCGGTTGCCAAGTTACCCTACGCCGACAAAGCTTCGGTATTCACCACCTACATGGGCGAACGCTACAATCGCCGACATCGCCCGGGGCGAGCCATTGAGAAAGCTCATTACAGTTGGGATCTGGTGTGTGACTACGGTATCTTCCGCGACCTGCAACGTCACCGCATTGTTGACGACCTGCAGTGGCAAGACCTAACTCCACGGTTTGGCTTCGACATACCCGAACTCATTGAAGAAGTAGGTTTGAGCGACGACTACGAAAAATGCTTTGATTTGAGTGCCGAATTGTACAGTTTTTTGCAGCAACACAACTACGAACTTGAAGCCCAATACGCCACATTATTTGGTCATCGCATGCGCTGGAAAATAACCTATAACGCCCGTGAAGCCTTCCATTTTCATGAGCTCCGCACCAGCCCTCAAGGACACCCAGGATACCGTAAACTTGTATCACAGATGCACGACAAGCTTGCTCAAGTCCATCCCCTCATGGCAGCCTCAATGCAATTCGTAAACCAAGACGAAGATCCGGAACTCACCAGACTTGCCGCCGAGCGTTACACACAAGCCAAGCTCGAACAACTCAAATCTACGTAGGTAAGACTACAACTTCCCACCATCTATCTTGACCTTCACGTCGCAAAGCAATTTCCTTTACAAGCAGGGGACTCTGTCCAAATACTTTCTCAATTTGTTCTTCACTGGCAAAGAAAGGATTTTCTACATTTGGCGCAAAATAATCTGTAACCATATCATCAGTTACACCATACTGAAAGCGTTCAGTTAAATCTTCATATAATTCAGCATGGTGCAGATTAGCAAAAAAGATTCCATCTCCACGCAGAACACGACCAACCTCACTGAGTGACTGTTGATAAGCCTCCGATTCTACACCAACCATGTCAAAAGACATGTTAGCAAAAGCTACATCAAAAACTCCCGTACGAAAGGGTAGTGCTGGCGAAGCTGCAGTTAAGTGCTGGCGACCAAGTAATGCCGTTGGCCGAAACAATCGTGGGTCAATACTCCCCAGATCACAGCTCACAATGTGAGTCCTGCCCGCCTGAACATCATGTATCATAGATCGGCCGAGGTAGCGTTTTGCGATACGTTGCATGACAATTTCAACTGGTCGAGGTCCAGAACCAATGTCCAATACATTACAGGCACCCCGTAGTTCATGGGCCTCACGCATTGCACCAAGTACCGTTCGCGCCATGAGGAATCTACCCAAGGCAGGACTATCCTCGCGCTGTCCTTGTTCGGTCCAGGCGCTGTTGTACCACTTTTGTAAAGTGGTCATTCGAGCAGGCGCAGACACACACTCATGTGTCTCAAGCATCATGTTAGTATCACGTTGTCTTGTCATAGAATACCATATTATACCATAATTATTGACTATCTTGTCGTAGGGAGTTACAGTAGTTATTAATGATTCAGTTTATTCGCCAACTGCAGCTTCTACTCAGCCTACCAGGGCTGTGCTTCAGTTTGGTTGAAGCCTGAGCGTACAACGTACGCCCACCGCACAGCCCAAAGGATAGTCATATTCAGGCTTCAACGCCTGATTAATTACTTTTGGAGAGACATATGACTATTATTGAAAAACAAGAGAAAGAACCCCCGTTTGACGACAGTAGAGAAGGGCACCAAGAAGCTATTCGCTGGGCAACAGTAAATAATCGAACTTATTGGGAAGAATTCGTTGCTTGGACAGCTCCAGAACCATTAAAAATCGATACTGACGAAACAGATGCAGTAATGCCGGCAAACGAAATGAGCGTTATTGAAGCACTGCGCTGGGCGTTAGCCGACAATCCTACAGTATTTTCACTGGCGGAACGATGCCAAATTCAACGAGCCTACCCGCAACTTGGCGCTCGGGGTGTGTCTTTGGCATATGGTGGTACCGAAAGCATCGCTGACATTCCGGAGACTGTGTTTACTGAAGTTCATGACCCGCTAGCTTATGGCATTTAGTAAGCTCTCAAGATTGTTGACAATGCAGCCCTAACAGGGGTATAATGGACTCATCGTTACCAAAGACAGTAGCTGTGAGTTACATCACTTAATTCGCTACCGAGGTA
>CAYXHO010000026.1:0-10894 GCA_964465215.1 uncultured Candidatus Saccharibacteria bacterium
CTTTTAAGGACTTTAGGTCCAAGAACTGTGCTGGCACCAAGCCATACTTTTCGGTAAAACTTTCCGGATGATACAGCTCAATATTGCTGAGCCCTTTGTTGAGAGCGTAGACACTGACATGTAGGTCAATAAGCTGCAACATATCCATATCGCTCGTGACGAGCATAGTTTCTATGTCTTGTGCGGTTGCCTGTACCGCCATAGTGCCCATAATGTCATCGGCCTCATAATCATCAAGTTCATAGAGAGGCCAGCCAAAGGCATCGAGCAGCTCATTTAGTAGCGGAATCTGATCATAAAAATCTTGAGGAGGTGGTTTACGCCCTGCTTTATACTGCGGATAGAGTTTGAGCCGTCTGCGAATGTTAGTCTTGGGTTTATCCCATGCCACACACACGTAATCGGGATTCAACTTCTTCACGATCTCCAGCGCCATAACAGCAAATCCGTACACCCCGCCGGTTGGCGTACCATCTTTGGTACTCAAGCCCGGCATAGCATAATAACCCCGATAAAAAACCGACTTACCGTCGATAATCACCAGTCGCTTCCGCTTCGCCTTCTCTGTCATATGTATCAGTATACGACAAGATACCAATTAGCCCACAGATTACGACTCTAGCGCAACCGGCACAACGACAGAACGGGCATACTTGCCCTGCCTCAAAATCTTTTCTTGGAGTTCTTCACCTTCACCAGCATGACCATCATAGACATAGGTATGCTCAGCTATCTGCTCCTCGGTCCACCCACGCGCGCGTAGTGCATTGGGTATTGTGTCTGGATCTCTTGATGGAATACCTATCATTAGCTCTTCAATAGGAAATTCATAATCGTACAATTCTTCATTAGAGCGAGTTTGGGGCGCTGCAATATATGCCACGTCGGCACCAGCACTGGTACCGAGTCGTGCTTGGACCTTTTCAAAGCCAGCTGGCGTTAGTTCGACAATGCCTTTGCGTTGCTGTGGCTGAGCATTAGGCTGACTACCTAATGATACTTCTTTGTTACCCCCAAAGGCTGCATGATGTATCACATCCCCCAGTCGTATACCCATTCTCCCAACACCAATACCGCCCTTTGCAAGTTCTTGTTCTATCCATGGATGATGGAGATCCCCATTAAGTGATAGAGTATGTTCTAATCTACGTCTTAAAATTTCTTCGGTTATCTTTTCGTCTATGGCATAAGGAGTGCTGTTAATGCCTGCAAAATGAACAGCCCTTGATCCCTGTATGCCAGGCCTATCTGTTGCGTTGGCAATATTAGTTCTGCCTGAATTAAAGGTAAACTCTTCTGCTGTCATTTTCGCCGCTGGCTTTAGTGTTCCGCTTTGAATAACTCTAGGTGCAAACGGTGTGCCATGAATCAAGATCGTATCTGCATAAAGCGCCCCATCAAAGAATGTGCGAATAGACTCTAGTTGTTTCTCGTAAAGGTTGCGCGGGACGAAAGCGCTGCTTTTTTCAGGATGCAGCCGAGCTGAGATTTCCTGCCGCCTAGATCCAATAACGTCATACAAATCGCTAATTTTTCGAAGCGTTTCATCATCGTAATAAATTTTGGCAATGGTTTTGCAGTTTATAGCGCTACTTTTTATTAGTTCATTTTCAAGCTGTATTAGCTCTTTTGAAATCGCTCGGTCGTTGAGACTGTCATCGAGCGTATGAATATCGGCAAACCACGCGCCCGCCTCGGGCACTAAAGCCTCAATATCTTCCCATTTCAAGGCATCAATTTGTTCTTCGCTCAGATTTGCTTCTTTCAATTTCTTGGCTAAAAGCGGCAATCGATCGCTGGCGCCAGGCATTGTTTGAGCATCACCAGTTAGGAGTTCGTCCAACATATCGGTGGCGATTTGCTCATACACATCCAGGCCCATGGCTTCTGAACGCTCACCTTTTTGTTCAGCCTGTGTGCGTACCTTCGACCAACCCTTCTGTAATTCCTGGTCTTCGGTAGCAACGACTCTACCCGCCTTTTCGACTTCAATCTCTACAGGCACTTGTTCTGTGGTAGTTTTTTTAAATATACGCCCCGTTATAACTTGTCGCTCTTGCTGTACGGTTTGTTTTACGGTCAATGTTGGCAGCTGCTCTTTAGCCTTGGCTTTAATACGCCCAAGTAGTTCATCGGAAAGAACATGAAATCCAGCCAACCGTTCTGCCTCTGGACCAGTTAGGTCTTCTAGCCGTGTCGATATTTCGTCAATGCCCCTGTCAACCTCCATCATGTGCTGACTTACCTCTGCCTGCACCTCTTCTGAGGCGTAACATTCTGCTGCTTCAGGATGAGGACGGCGTTCAATGCCCCGCTCATCTTCAAAAACAACAACCTTTGTTTCGAGTTGCTCTTCAGGGTTTAGTGGTTGTTGTAGGACTTCTGTAGATTGTGGGGCATCTTCTGACATGGCACATTATTACTTAAATCGCATTAATATTATTAGTAAAAGCTGTATGCATAACTTCCCAAATTATAACACTAGAACATCCCAGCAAGTTTCCTGCCCGCCACGGCCGGGTGCCGCAATTTACTCAGTGCACGGGCTTCAATCTGACGTATTCGTTCACGCGTTACGCCAAATGCCTTTCCCACCTCTTCAAGTGTTTTTGCTTCATCTGTTTGTAATCCATAGCGCATAACAATTATCTGCCGCTCTCGTTCATTTAGACAGTCAAGGATATCGACTATCTCTTGTCGCATAATTTTTGTTCGGATGGCTTCGTCCTCAACTGACTCGGCAAGTGGATCGGCAAGGATATCTGCATACACAGTATCGGAGTTATCTGCCACATGTGCACTGAGTGATATCTGAGGTTCGTCATAAGACATTAGTTTAATGACGCGCTCTTCTGGTATTTCCATAAAAGCCGCAAGTTCTTCTACGGTCACCGGTCTGCCATACACAAGTTGGAGATGATTATTTACGCGCCAAAGTCGTGACACGCTTTCTGCAGTATGTGCCGGTAACCTAATCGATCGACCAGTATTTGCCATGCTCCGTGTAATCGATTGCTTAATCCACCACGTTGCGTACGTACTAAACTTAAAACCTTTCCGCCAATCAAATTTCTCGACCGCAGTGAGAAGCCCTATATTTCCATTTTGAATATGGTCTAAAAGTCCTAAGCCGTTACCGTTATACCGCTTAGCAATCGAAACCACGAGTCGTAAATTTGCATTTATAAAGTCTTTTCTAGCCTGTTCACCGCTGCTTACCTGCGCCTCAAGCTCTTGGCGCTGTTTCTGGGTAAATTTGCCACCTTTACTGTGACTTTCTGCAAGCTTTAGTGCTGCAGCATTACTGGCCTCGATAACTTTAGCTAACGCCACCTCTTGTTCGGCAGTAAGAAGCGGAATTTTTCCAATTTCTGACAAATAGATGCGAATGATGTCGTCCTCTTCGGCTCGCCTACCAGACGCCCCTTTGGACTCACCCCTGCTTCTTCGCACTTCACGGCCGCCCGTAATGGGGGTTGATGAAAAACTACTCCCGCCTGGCAGGATATTACCACCACTATTCTCAAGCGATATCTGTTCCGTCGCCACGTCGACTCCCTGCAGATCACGATGTAGGCGGTATTCCGAACCACTACCGTCGTCATCAACCATAAGGATACTTGTTTGCGCCTCCCCAAAATGAAGGGTTGCTATCTCTTTTGCGGCGCGTCCAACTAGTTCCTTACGTTCGGCAGGATTAAGTGGTCGCAAATCATCTAATCCTGCAAGTACATCGCCGTGAGTCCACACATCTCGGTTGGCAATAAGACCACGCATAACAACCACAGCCTCTGGTGACGCCGGCAGTCTCTCTCCTTCAATTTCAATATAGAAAGCCATGCCACTTACAGCATCTCTGTTCTCTATCGCACCAATTTGACTTCCCATGTGCATATTGTAAGGATGGTATGTTAAAAATAAAAGCCCAACAAGTAACGACCGGTGTTAGTCGGTCGTTACTTTTAGCATAGAAGAGTTTCCTATTGCCTAATCTGAGGCGTACCACCTGGCACCTGGGTGACAGCATCACTGATCTGTGCTTTATCAAGCGCTTGTTTCCATGCCTCAACATCTACTTTGGGCCTAGTGTCGGGTTCACCCCGATATAGGGTCGTTGGTACGGGTTGCGGTGCATCTAACTGTTGAGTCAGATTGCCATCTTCAAGTTCTTGACTGCCTACCTGAACATATTCAGAGGTTGTCGTAGTGCTTGTTGTTGATTCAATAGGCGTGGGTTTTTCTGGTTTAGTTTCTGGTGACCGAGCTGCAATTATCCCTGAGGTCATTCCTGCCGTAGCGATCATTCCAACAAGAGCCGCACGCGGAAATTTTGGTTTTCGGTTTGGATTGGACATGACTACTACTTTCTGTTTTTATTTTTAACTGATAAAGGAATCTTATCACGCTTGTGCTTTTTTGTCAACTTTCTTTCTGACTATGTTAATATTCCCTGTTCGATGAATAATCGTTCGGCCTGCTGCTCAAAAACTCTAATGTCATTGCCATTATTATCAAGACATAAATCGGCCATTTCTTTAGCTGCATTTAAGTTCTGAATGGTTTTATCGGCATTATCAGCTGGACGCTCACTGGCTTCCATTTTCATAAAGTCTTCGAACGATGTTCCCTGTTCGTTTGCATCACGCACTCGTTTTATTGTTCGGTTATAGCGAACTTTTGGGTCAGCATCTACAAATAACAAAACACCTCCGGCTTTGTGTAGTGACTCAATCTCGCCTATAGAGCGGATGCCGCTGATCACGACACCGCCAGGATACTTGTTTTGCCGCTGGGAGTACTCATTAAGCGCTAAGTCTACTAAAATACCAGGACCGCGGGTTGCACGAAGATTGTTGGCAAACGGGTCGTTTCGCAGCAGCAATGCTTGTGGCGTATTACCAAACATCTTTCGTTTTGCAGTACGTAGCATGTCGGAGGTAGATATATGCATATACCCATATTTCTCGGCTAGCAAATGACTTACCGTGTCTTTACCACTGGCAAGTGTACCAGCCAATCCGAGTATTCGAACATCTTTTCTCATATCTGGCCAGTATAATCTACTGCCTGCGTGCACACAAACTCTTAGCCATTATTTACGGCGGCCAATATGTCAGCTTCGGTCGCGGATAACAGATTCTGGAGCGATGGATGGCGTGCTACAACGATGTCAACACTAGCCCGCAGAGCCGTAATTATGGCAACCCTCTTTTCTGGTGTCATGTTCTCTTGCATAGTCTGAATTACTTGCGGTTTATAGCTAAGTACGACATTCAAGAGTGTTGCCATCATTTCCGAAGCATTATCTTGGCTGTGACCAATATATTCCTTATAAGCATAGTCAGTTGTAACGAAATTAGCTTCATTAATCGTTTTAAATAACGAGGCGTAGCCAAGTGTAAAGTCCCATTCATCATAGAAAGCCGAAAATTCATCGGAGTCAAAAAGATAATCAAGTTCATGGTCATTGAAAGTTATACCGTTCAATTTGCTGGCTTCAAAAATAAGGGTTGCTGGAGTAAAATCTTCACAATTATTCCACTTTATGCCGTATTTATCATCCGAGTATTCAGCTAAAGGATCTTTGATAAGTTTTTCGAAAGAACCATTCTGAATGCTATTTAAAATTGTTTGGATTACTGGCTTATGTTCAGGTTTTGCAACGCCCAACAATGCATTGAGCGGTTCTGGCATAACCTGCAGATGTAGTTCGAGCGAATTAAAGCTAGCGTCTTTTAACGCCGTACATGCCTGATTAATTGCAGCACCCTCTTGATCATTGATCTCAACCATGCTGGTAGCAGAATTGGTGAGTGCGTGGATCGCCTCATGTACCTGCCCACTTGCCAGCTGATCGACAGTCGTACTGGCATCCTTTGGCAAAACCATGAAAATCTCACTAAGTTCGGTGTCATAGAATGGATCATAATCATCGCTTAGCACAAATCTAACAACGCTTAAGTCTCCGCTATCGAATGCTGCCTCTAGGATTGGGCGGGCATTTTCAAATGCTTCTTGAATGCGCAACTGAGCAGTCTTTGGAATTTTGGCCGTTGCATCAAAATGCAGAACCACTGCTCCATTCTCGGCGCTAACTTGTGCAAACTCAGCATATTCTTTGGCGTGTTCAGCCCCCTTATCGCCATAGTCCACCTTCTTTTCGGTTGTAACTTTTGAAAGATCGATTGCCGCTACCCTGTTGGCCATTGCCGGTAAACCATTGCCGGTGTATTCCGCTGCGGTAAAGTTATTAAATGCGTCAATTTCGGCACTCGTCAGTCTTTCGATTTCTTTTTTTATTTCATAAATTCTAATATCTATGTCAGTACTATCCCTCTGCTTGCCCCTAGTAGCTTCTTTGACCTCTTCCAGTTTTTCATCAAGCATATCGGTTTGCGCCCTTAAGTCATCCTTGAGTGCATAATACTCATCCATGGTGAAATCACTAGGAACCGAATCTAGGATTGCATCTACCTGCTCTTCCATTTCGATTATCTGAATAACGAGTTGCTGGGATTCTGGGTCAACTATATGCGGTAAGATCGTCTGTGCTTTTACGCCGTCATACGAAGCAAATCTAGCCGCTGCCGCAGCCAAAGACCACTGAAAAAAAGACTGATTTTTTTGTTGTGCATCTGCGGGCAGCTCTGCAAATTCCGCTATTGCCGTTGTAGGATCAAATGAAAGCTTATTAATAATTGCATCGAGTGACTTATTGGTAATAATATCGAGCGCTTCTTGTTTTATGTCCGCGTTTGAAATGTTAGCTATCTCATCTTGAACCGATGATTCCGGTAGCCCTAGCGTATGTTGCAGAATCTTTAGATCAACAATCTCTGATTGTAAATGTTTAATTTCTGCATTGGGCTCTTTTTTGTCACCCTTGAGCTCTGCTTGCATTGTGTGCGTATCGTACCCAGACACAAGTTGATCAGTAAGAGTCATTCGAGCAGCAACTCGCTCTGACAACGAATCTACGGCAGTAATTTGAGCGGCCTCATGAACGTGTTGTTCTGCTGCTCTTGGAGGATCTTCCTCCATGCATGCTGCAGCGCTTAACATACCCACCCCGACTAACACCGACGCTAATCGACGGGGGAGAGTATGCAGTTCGCTTGTGGCAGTGTTTGGCGAGCTAAGATGTAATGAACTATCTACCGACATTAACCATTAGTATACTGCTGCTACTTAATGTAGTCATGTAGTTTCTTGGAGTCTTTGTGCTTGCGAAGTTTGGCGAGTGCCTTGGCTTCAATTTGGCGAATACGTTCACGAGTAACGTTAAACTCCTGCCCTACCTCTTCCAAGGTGTGGCTTTTGCCGTCTTCGAGGCCGAATCGCAGTTTAAGAATTTTTTGTTCACGCTCAGTAAGTGCCCCAAGCATGTCTTTGACGTGTTCCTTGAGTAATTGATTGGTGGCAGATTCTTCTGGGCTTACAGTGTCTTCGTCTTCAATGAAGTCACCCAGCACAGAGTCTTCTTCGTCATCTCGCACTGAAGCGTCGAGCGAGCTGATATCTTGCTTGATCTTCATAATGTGCTCAACCTTCTCAACGTCAATCTCCATTTCTTTGGCAATCTCTTCGTTGGTTGGTTCGCGGTTAAGGTCTTGAGTTAAACGCCGCTGCGTCCGCAGCAGTTTGTTGATGGTCTCCACCATGTGTACCGGAATACGAATGGTGCGGGCTTGGTCGGCAATTGCCCGGGTGATGGCCTGGCGAATCCACCATGTTGCGTAGGTACTAAACTTAAAGCCCTTGTCTGGGTCGAATTTTTCAACTGCACGGAGTAATCCAGTATTACCCTCTTGAATCAGGTCAAGCAGGTCAAGACCGCGCCCAACATAACGCTTAGCAATAGATACAACCAGGCGCATGTTTGCTTCGGCCATTTGGTCTTTAGCTTCTTTATCACCAGCTACCACGCGCTGAGCTAGAGCAAGTTCTTCATCTGCCTTGAGGAGCGGGATTTTTCCGATTTCTCGCAAGTATAAACGAACCGAGTCATCGGCCACGTCATCAAGGTACACTTGTTCGCTGACTACAATTTCTTCATCGTCGTCGGCCACCCACTCATCACTGAGTTCAGCGGCAGCGTCTTCTGGGAGTGCAATAATTTTGACATTTCCGTCTGCCAGTTCGGTATACAGGCTATCTAAAACTTCGGCATTGGCGGCGACTTCTGGAAAGACATCATTAATTTCTTTTTGAGTAATTTCGCCAGCCTTTTTAGCTGTCTTTAACAGATCGGCTTTGAGCTGATCATTTGTTGGTTCAGCCCCCTTTTTAACGGCTTTGGGTGCTGATTTTTTAGCTGCCGGTTTCTTGTTTGCTTCATCTGATTTTTTGGCCATTATTTAGTGGTCTCCTTGGTGCTCTTAAGTAATACGTCGAGTCGTTTGGCGGCTTCGAGGAGTCGCTCCATATCTGTTTCATTTGCCGATTGCATGGCACGTGCCAGCCGGGCTTTTTGTGTTTTCACATAGGAATCTATCAGGCGGATCTGCAATCGAGCGGCTTCATACCGAAGCTCTAGTACCTCGAGATCTTGATAGAGCGCTTCATACAATAATGACAGTACTTTATCATAATCTCCGATTTTCGGCAATTCTCCGCCTTCCCCATAGGCAAAATCTGGTTGTGTTTTCAGAAAATCAAGCAAGGTTTTAGCTTCTTCAAGCGCCAACATGTCGCGGGTCAGAGGCTCTAGATATGGTCGCAGGCTCGGCAGCATCAGGCCCAGCGCCAAGATTTTATTTTGCACCTCTATAGACCCGGCTGCAGCCGAATCAAATGCCTTAGTGTTGGTCGCCTTCTTGGGTTCGACAACTTTAGGTTTTGCAGCAGCTTGCATCTGCCCCGTCTTGGTACGCAAGGCAGCCGCGTCGACACCCAGCAATTGGGCAATCTTTACAATATAATGGTCTTTTTCAACTGGATCACTGAGGTTTTCTACAACCGCAAGTACCTTGTCGCTAAATGTTCGCTTACCTGTAGCTGATGTTATGTCTAAAAGCTGTTGGTAGCGCTCAATGATCCAGTCAACTGCATACTGATTGTGTTCAACGGCTTCCACCCAAGCTTGAGGGTTCTTCTTTACCAGCTCATCGGGGTCTTTTCCTTCAGGAACGGTTATCATGCTAAGGCTGACCCCTACCTTACTGGCGATAGGAATGGCACGCTCGGTAGCATTTAGTCCAGCCTTATCTTGGTCGAATGCCAAGCGGATATCACTCGTAAATCGGCTAATTTCTTTGAGGTGTGATTCGGTAAGCGCCGTACCGGCAGTTGCCACTACATTCAGCACACCCGCTTGATGACTCGAAACAACATCCAAGTTTCCTTCGACCACCACAGCGTAGTCCACTTTTCGCATGGTGTCTTTAGCCAGATGCAGTCCATATACATGCCGACTCTTGTCATACACCGGACTCTGCGGTGTATTGATATATTTTGGCCCGTTGGCGTCGTTCTGAAGTTGTCGGGCAGTAAAACCAATCACCCGCCCGGTACTGTCTTGCAGCGGAATCATCAATCGGTCACGGAACATATCGCCAAACCCGCGATACCGCTTAGTGCCCAGTCCGGCTTGCTTTATAACATCTTCACTGAAGCCCTTATTGCGAAGGAACTGCAATAGTGCATCACCGGTGTTTGGCGCATACCCTAATCGAAACGTTTCAGTGGTTTGCGGGGTAAACTGCCGAACATAAGAAACATACGCTAAGGTGGATTTAATACTGCTAAAGCACAGCTGATAGTACTTGGCAGCCAACTCCAAAGCTTCATACACCTCGGCCTTCAACTTGGCAGAACGGCCATCACCTTTCTTCTGATACTGCGATAAATCTATGCCTGCCTGCCGAGCCAGCACATCAAGCGCCCCTTTAAAATCAAGGCCGTCCACTTCCATAACAAAACTGAACATATCCCCGCCCTTGCCACTACTAAAGTCGTGCCAAATCTGCTTTTCGGGGCTAATCATCAAGCTGGGCGATTTTTCGTTACTAAACGGGCTGAGCGCCTTAAAGTTGCGACCAGCTCGCTTTAACTCCAAGTATTGGCTGACAACATCCTCAATACTTAAGCGGCTTTTGATGTCTTCGACGGCGTCCATACTTACAGTGTATAGCTCTAGAGGTAAACACCAAAGCATAAGTGGCGTTAAGTAACCGCTTGCTGTTAAAATAAATGCTATGAACCCGAACATTCCGCAGGCGCCGCATGACTCGAATCCTGGAGTTGACTCCAACGACCCGTATGCTTTTATTATGAATGCCGGGCAGCCTGCTCCAAAAAGTAAGCTTCCACTTCCCTTGCCGAAGGGCAATTCAACCTTTCAGCGCGTCTTGATTGCGGCTGGTGAATTCTTTGTACTACTTATCCTTGGTTTGATCGTCCTTTCGCTCTTTAGTGGCAATGGTAATAAAGATAAGCTGCTCAGTCTCGCCCAAGAACAAACCGAAATTATCCGCGTTGCTGATTTAGCGAAAAGCGAGCGAACGATTCGATCAACCACAACGAGCAACCTTGCCTCAAGTACAAGTTTGAGTGTTGGCTCGTCTCGCCAAAAAGTACTTAAACTATTGTCTGGAAAAAAGGTAAATGAAAAATCACTGGCCCTTACAAAGAATGCCAAAACGGACACCGAGCTAACCACTGCCGCAACCAACAACCAGTACGATGAAGTCTTTACACAGATTCTCACTGATGAATTAAAGACCTATCAATCTAACGTAAAACAACTCTACACCAGCAGCAAAAACAGCAAAGAAAAAGCCGTGCTCGAAGAAGCGTATAACGGCACCGTAATCTTGCTTGGTCAACAAACCCAGTAGTTTCTAGACGGGTACTGGGTAAGCGTGATCGGCGCCAATAACCAAGTCGTAACTGT
>CAYXHO010000027.1:0-10445 GCA_964465215.1 uncultured Candidatus Saccharibacteria bacterium
CGAACCCCCGATGACGGGACCAGAACCCGTTGCCTTACCACTTGGCCAATCCCCATTGGTGGTGTGATTACAAGCGGTGATTATAGCGTAATCAATGCTAACTGTACAGTGGTCAGCAGGTTGGTCAACAGTGCTTATGCTAGAGTATAGATAAGGAAGTTATGCATGGTGCGATACGTTACTACTAAGCTACAACGGATACGTTTTTCACGACAGTCGGCTGGGTGGTTCATAATTCTTGCAATGGTCGCCGTTGGCGTAAGTCTTCTAATGCTGACTCGAGCAGCGACATTGCCAGTAGTTTTGCAGGCAGAAAGCGCTGTTATTGCTAATGGTGCTGTGGTGGTGAATGCCTCAGGAATGTCAAGCAATGCAGCATTACGATTTGGAAAAGGTATAGCATTCGGCGGTGCTAGTCCTGGTGGGACATATGGAGATTGGTATTTTGAAGGAAGTGGACTGAGTAGTTTCGAGTGGACGCAGCGCATCGTGGCTGATCCACCGGCAACTCTGACGTCAGATGGATTACTGCATTATTATGCCTATACTTTTGGAGTGACGAATCATAATAGTGATGTAGGTGGTGGTTATGCCGGCTTTCAGACAAACGCTTTGTATCAAGGAGTTTTCAGGGGTAAGGGCATAAACTTTGCTTTTTGGAGAAGTAACGGTGGGGTTACGAGCGCCCCAGGTTTACTTGAGGCTGGAAATGCAGAGAGCGGTGGTTACCGAATAGTGTATCCCTATAGTTGGATAGTTGGTCGTAGCTATCGATTTGAATTAATGCCAGGACCAAGCGGGACAGACTCGCAGGGAAAGTGGTGGGGACTTTGGATTACCGATCAAACTACAAGCACGAAGACGTTTGTGGGTGAGCTTCGGGTGCAAACCTCAATTAATGGATTAAGCTCCTCGTTACTACATCCTAAAACAGGTGGATTTGGCGAAGACTTGAATTGGTGGCGCTCGCTGTATGGCACTACGAAATATAATTGTTCAGATTTTCAGGCATCTAGTCAGGCGACAATGAACGTATCGGCAAATGGCGGAGCTGTCAAACCTAATTACTTTACAGCGCATACCAATTCATTAGATCCTTCCGAAGGTACTAATGGCTATAAGACCACCAACTGTCCAGTTAGCGTATATTCCAATAGCAAGGGAGATGTACAGATGAATCTTGGGTACTGGAACCCGGGAGCCCCCGACGTTGTTAGCGGCAACTAGTCGTTGCTACGAACTATATGCTTGAGGGCGTAGTCGAAAGTGCCGCCGACTTTTTTGCCTGGGTTAAAAATACCAACTGGGTCGAAGAGTTCTTTGACTTTTGCAAAGAGCGTGTAGACCTCATCGCCGAAAAATTGCGGCAAGTATGGTGTGCGAATAATGCCATCGTTATGGTCAACGCTAATTGAACCGTCCATAGCCATAACGAGATTGTTGACGCGGGTTTCCAGCTCCATGACTTTCTCGGCGGCTCCTGGTGCTTCCATGTTGACGAGAGGGACTAAGCGAATACTGCCGTCTCCAATGTGGCCGGCATAGGTATACACCATGTCGTACTCTTTGAGGATGGCTTCGAGCGCAGCTAGGAACTCACCATAGAGGTGAAGGGGCACAATGGTGTCTTCTAGGAATGCCATGGCTCGCATATTCTTTTGAGGATGCTCCAGTAGCATGCGGAAACTTTTTCGCCTGATTAGAAGAAAATTTTCGGCGATTTCGTCGTCGTCAATCCAAACCACGGTACGTCCCAGTCGTTCGATGCTTTGCTTAGCCTTGTCGGCTAAGGCATCAGCCTGGGCCTGACTATCGCCCTCGAACATGACGAGCACGACCATATGCATACCTTTTGCGGCACTGGCTCGCTTGGCATCTTCTGGATGATATTTTTCAGCGAGTTCGTAGGTGTGATGGTCGAAGGTTTCGCAGGTTACTGGCTTATGGCGCATGGCAGTCTGGACGGTTTGAGCTAGGGCAGGTAGGTTTTCGATAGGTACGACGATCATACGCTGATATTTGGCCATGGGTACGAGTTTGAGTTCTGCTTCGGTAATAATACCCAGAGTACCTTGAGCGCCAACGAAGAGACGAGCAAGGTTGAGGTGTGATCGTTGGGCGTCCCATAATTCCCATAGTGGGTATCCGGCCGCATTCTTTACCGTTCCTGGATTTGCTTGATCAATGAGATGTCGATTGTCGTCTAGAAGTTTGGTAAGTTCACGGTAAATTCGACCCTCGTAGGTGGGAAGCTTTTTCTTGGCATTCACTTGTTTGGTGGTGAGCGGACCAAATTCATAAATCTCACCGTCTGCCAGCGCTACTTTGAGCTTACCAACGTTGCTACTGGTTGGACCATACTTAACTGATTTTTCGCCTGATGCATTATTTCCAAGCATGCCGCCAATACCGCAAATGTCGCGCGATGAGGTGTAGGGCGCAAAAAGTAATCCTTTAGGATGAGTAGCTTTTTCCACGTCAACGTGCATGGTTCCACCCTGGACCCAGACCGTTCGATCTTCCGTGTCAACATGGCCAACATGGTTCAGATGACGACTAACATCTACTACGTAACTTTCACTTAACGGGCCGCCGGACATGCAAGTTCCGGCATTACGGACAGTTAAGGAAATATCTACACCGGATTGTCGTTCTCTAGCTACAAAATGGATCAGCTTTTGCAAATCACTAACCGTTTTGGGATATATAACGGCTTTTGGGGTAACTTCGAAAATACTGGCATCGTGAGCGTAAGCCCGAAGAGTGGCACTACTGCTGTCAACTTCGCCTTTGATAATGTGTTTAATGTCGTGCAAGAGATTTCCTTTTCTCGTTGGTTTGTATGCTACCATAATACTAAAGCTTAAATTGATATGAAAGAAACGGCGTGGGAAAGAAAAAGATAATTGCAGTTGGCGGTGGTTTCGCCAGTGTAAAATTAGCGCTTGAACTAGGTAAAACCGATAAATTCGATGTAACGCTTATTGCTCCTCATCCACAGTTGGAATATCACGGAGCACTGTACAGAAGTGCAACCGGTCGATCGCCACTCGAAGTAGTTGTGCCCTTTCGAGAAATATTTGAAAAACTACCGAAGGTCAAGATTGTGAATGATTTGATTACTGACATCCGAGCTGAAGTTCGTGAGCTCAAAGGCATGAGTAGCAAGACCTATACGTATGATGCTGTAGTGTTGGGTCTGGGTTATGAAAAAGAGTATTTCAATACTAAAGGTGCCCGCGAACACACCGAATCAATGTATACCATTTATGACGCTATAGCCTTACGTGATCGCATGCGTAAATTGTTTGTATCTCGTGCAGATAAAACGACTGATATTGTCGTTGTCGGTGCTGGTCCAACAGGAATAGAACTGGCAGGTGATGTCCAAACTTTTGCAGACATTGTTGCAGAACAGTTTGGCACTAAACCTACCAAGCCAAAGGTCACGGTGGTAGATCGAGCAAATCGAGCTTTACCTATGCTAGATGAAGGTGTTTCTAAGGCAGCTGCCAAACGTCTTGCGGCGCTCGATATTGATTTCATAGGCAATCTTGGAGTGGATCATTGTACTTCTAAGCATATTTGTCTGCAGGGCAACCGAACTATTCCAGCAGATATTATTATTTGGACCGCAGGCAGTCGAGCCAATCCATTCTTCGAACGCTACCCTGAACTATTTGATCTGGATCCTAAAAAACGGGTTATTGTAAATGAATTTATGCAAGCCAAGAGCCCAAATATCTATGTGCTTGGTGATGCTGCTAGTACGCCTTATAGCGGTATGGCGCAAACTGCCATAACAGATGCGATTCAGCTAGCCAATAACTTTAAGCGTTTTATCGATGGCAAGCCACTACAGTCGTATAAACCGCATGTTCCCATTGGTGTAGTGCCTATTGGAAAAGAATGGGCAACAGTTCGCCAAGATGGAAAATTGCTGACAGGGAGTAAGGGTTGGGCAGTCCGTCGCGCCGCCGATTTATGGGTGCTGAGTAATTTCTTACCTGCCAAACAAGCCCGTGAACACTGGAATAGGGGTGTACAGGTTGCTCAGTTGGACCATGATTCATAAGGACCATGAGTATCTCTTGCATGGTAATTCACATTGATGCTATGCTAGTCGAGTTAACAAGTAAATCAATATAAAGAAACGGCCAGAGATCTAGCTCTATGACCCGTTAGCAACTTGCCTGACAAGGTAAAGTGCTCCAACTAGCCCGAAAGGGAAAGATATGTAGGTTAACATGCATCCTTTTCTACTCGGGAAAGGATATTTTTATGCCAAATTTTAGTGCAGAGTTCCGTGAACAGCAACCAGCTGCTATTGCCCGCCTAGGTCTGCTCAACATTATGCCATCATCGGTTGCCGATAAGACAGAATATAACTGGCATGTTGCGCTGGGTGATGACATAGAGCTTTTGCCAGTGCGATTTGATGATGATGTCCGCCTGCAGCATTCCGATACTGAATGGTTAGCTCGTTATATACCTATTGGTGAAGTATGTGATGATCTGGATGGAATTGTAGTGACCGGTGCAAATGCCGAACGGTTGCCAGATGGATCTGAGTTGTCGTTCGAATCAATTCATAATATCGAAGCACTGCGCAGTGTTATTGACTGGGCTGAGTCTGATGCAAGATTGGCGATATATTCCTGTTTATCGAGTCATGTAGCCCTTTCACATCTATTTGACGTACAAAGAAAACTACAACGATCTAAAACGTTTGGTGTATTTTGCCACGACGTCATTATCGAAGACGAACTTACAGATGGTCTTGAACTCCCATGCAGGGTGCCGCATTCTCGGTGGGGAACCATTCACCCTCACGCACTAGAAGGGGTAGACGAAATTGACATTCTCATCGAAGGTTTCGAACCAGGCTGGTTATTGGCTAAACGGCAAAGACCTCGTGGTTTGAGTGTTTTTCTACAAGGACACCCCGAATATGGACTTTGGGATTTACATGAAGAATATGCTCGAGATGTCACCAAAGGTGGTGAACAACCGACCGGTTACTATACTGCTAATGACCCTCGCAACGAACCAGATTATCGTTGGGAGAAAGATTGCATCACATTGTTTGAAAATATAGCTCGTAGTTTAGTTGCTCAAAAAACGCTTGCATAAGCACTATATTAGGCATAAGCTGAATATGGAAGTGTGAGGCTTCCCTTGAACCTCGGCAATCTGCCGGGGTTCCATATTTTTATATATAAAAGTACAGGTTGCAGTAAGCTGCTAAATGCAACAAATTTGCAGCTGAATACTGATGATTGTTAGGCTGAGTGTATGGCTAATTACACAATCGTTATTTTTTATTCGCTCGTTGGTGGGTTATTTTCGTTGGTTGGAGCTGCAGTTCTGCTACGAAATAAAAAAGCTGCACATTCTCTGGCGGAATACGGCATGCCATTTGCTGCCGGTGCTTTGCTTGCGGCAGTGTTTTTAGATTTACTGAAAGATGGCCTCGAACAAAGTGGTGCGCAAATAGTACTGACCTCAGCGCTTATCGGTGTGCTAGCTTTTTTTATAGCCGAACGATTCCTGCGTTGGTTTCACCACCACCATCAACACGAAAAGCCCGATCCATCAACAACACTCGTAATAATTGGTGATACGCTGCACAATGCTTTGGACGGCGTAGCCATAGCCGCTGCCTTTCTTATAAGTGTGCCTACTGGTATCGTAACCACTATAGCCGTAGCGGCTCATGAAATTCCTCAAGAGATCGGCGATTTTGGGTTACTGTTAGCTAAGGGCATGAACCGTCGCAAAGTACTTCTGGTCAATGTAATAAGTTCGTTGGCTACCTCAGTGGTGGCGGTAGTGGTTTTTGCACTTGGTAAAACCAATAATCTACCAATTGGTGTTCTCTTGGGTCTGAGTGCTGGCTTTTTACTTTATATCGCCATGAGCGATGTTATTCCTACTATTCATGAAAAGTCGAGTGACGCCAAAATTTTTGAATTACAGCCATTATTGATGTTACTTGGAGCAGTTATGGTCGCCTTGTCAATTCAAGTTGCTCATAAATACATTGATGTGCACGAACCACAACCAGCTGCGGAATCGATTCAATCAGACGCTAGTGGCGTTGAGCACGGTGCGGCAGGCCATGATCATGGATCGATGCTAGAACTACAAGGTCATAGCCATTAGGGCAATGCATTAGACTCGAGTTATACTGTAAGTATGGAATTTGTGGCCGTAATTGTAGGGGTTGTGAACAGTGCACTTTTAGTGTGGTTGTTGATGAAACGTTCACAAAACTCACATGACGGTCTGGACGGTGCAATGCGTGATGAGTTTATGCGCAACCGTAAAGAGTTTGCCGGATCTAATAAGGAACTACGCCAAGAGCTGACGGCTGGCCTTACCCAGAGTCGTGAAAACCTTGAGAAGCGACTTGACCTGCTTAGAGATAAAAACGACGAGAAACTAGAAGCGATTCGTCGTACTGTAGAGACGCGGCTTGAAAGTTTGCAGAAAGATAATGCTGAAAAATTGGAAAAGATGCGACATACGGTAGATGAAAAGCTTCAGAGCACGCTGGAAAAACGACTCAGCGAAAGTTTCAAGATGGTCAGTGAGCGGCTTGAGCTGGTACACAAAGGTCTAGGAGAAATGCAAAGCTTGGCAAGCGACGTTAGTGACTTCAAACGTGTTCTAACCAATGTAAAAACCCGTGGTACTTGGGGAGAGGTGCAGCTCGAGAGCTTGCTTGAACAAGTATTTATCAAAGACCACTACGACAAGCAAGTACGGGTTAATCCTAAGTCGAGTGAAGTGGTAGACTTTGCCATAAAGCTGCCAGATAAAAGTAGTGAACGTGGATTCATTTATCTGCCTATCGACGCCAAATTCCCACTAGAGGATTATCAACGATTAGTTGTTGCGCAAGAGAAAGGTCAATTGCCCGAAGCTCTAGCCGCCCAAAAGGCAATGGTTGCACGCGTTAAACTCGAAGCTAAGTCGATTAAAAACAAGTACATCAATCCACCTAAAACAACTGATTTTGCCGTGCTGTATGTTCCTACAGAGGGTATGTTTGCTGAAATCTTGCGAGAACCGGGACTTTTCGAGCAACTCCAATCCGAGCTACGCGTAACTATTGCCGGCCCGACCACTATTGCTGCCATCCTCAATAGTTATCAACTTGGATTTAGGACACTAGCCATTGCCGAGCAAACGGGACAGGTGTGGGAACTCTTGACTGGCATCAAAGGTGAGTTTGGTAAATTTGGTGATCTTCTTGATAAGACCCGCGAAAAACTTGTTCAGGCCACTAAAACGATTGACAGCGCCAGTACAAAAAGTCGTACCATCGAGCGTAAACTAGGTAAGGTACAACAACTAGCCGATAAGACTAGTGCTTCCGCCGATACTGAACTCATTTCAGAATAGTATAGACATAGATTAAAAAAAGTTGTATAATACTCATTTATGCATACACCAAATTCACTTCCAGATCCTGAAGCGTGGAAACCTGAATGGCCCTCATTTAGTCCTGTTGATTTGCGTCAAATGGATGCCTTTGAAGCCGCAGTTATCGCTGAGGCCGAAGCAACAGTAGCAGCGGACTTAGAAAAGCTTCAAACTGTTTCGAGGGACTACATGTTATATGTTGCAGACAACAGAACAGAATTGCATCAGAGTGGCAATGATCTCTTTGATGCCGATGTAGGATTTATCGTCGGCCTTATGGAAGAAGATGAAAATGTTGCTGATGAAGATATCGATGAATTGTCAGTAATGGATCAAATTGATCAACGTATTGATGCTGATTTAAAACTACATCAATTACGATTAGGAATTTTCGGTATATATCGTGCCTCTGAAATTCTCAAATTAGCTAGAGATGAGTGTTCCGGTAGTCAAAGTTTTGCCAAATTAGCATGGCTAGACAATTTAGAAAAAAATTCTGGAGAATTGTTTGCCTTTGCCCTTGAACATGCTGATACAATAATCAACCCTGCTGAGTCGAAATCCAATCAATCACCAGGGCAGCAGTCCAGCTAAAATCTTTAGCGCCAGCCGGCTCTCCGTTAAGGGGATTGAAGTATTCAAAATAGCCATGTTCTTTGACCATATCAATAGATCGTTTACGAAGCTGCCGAGCTTCTTTTTTATACCCGTAGCGTTCTAATCCATCGGCGATCAACCAATTGGTATTAACCCACGTTGGCCCCTGCCAATAGCGGGACTGGTCGAATTGTGGAGAAGAAACCGGAACGCTCGGCACAGGGTAATTAACAGCAAACTGATCTTCACGCTCCAGTAGTGCAATTAATTGCGCAGCACGGTCTTTAGGTATGCAGCCTGCATATAAGGGCATAAGGGTGGCGATGCTTGGAGACCTCACCAGCCGCTTTGTTTTGCGATTGCGGGAAAAATACTGTCCACTTGGCGCATCCCAGAGTTGTTGCATTGCGTGTTGTCCAAGCGCTATCGATTCTTCGAGTTCGTAGGGAAGGGTTTCTCCAATGTAATGTGCGATGGCTTGAAGATGCTGATTAGCACGAATCAAAATACTATTGAATGTTAGATCTTCGAGGGCTAGATAATTACGTTTTAATATCTTTTCGGAGTCAAATTTCTTTATTCGTAGTTTACGGATCAAACTGTAGAACATGAGTGCGTCAAGATTGTCCATTCGCTGACCTGGAGTAACATGGCGGGTGTCACGGCGGACAAGGTTGATGACATTGACTAACTTGGTTGCCTGCAGCGCTTTGGCCCACCACGGACGGTGGTGGCGATGTAATTGGTCAATCCATGGCGGAGTGTTATCTAACCCTGATTCATAAGGGTGTACGAGGGCAACCAAACCAGTATGCTCAGGATCACGTTCACGATACAACCAGCTATGGTATGACACGATAGCCGGGTACATTTCTTTATACCAACTTCGACGTTCAGCTTTGCTTAGTTTTGCCCCCACTTTTACGACCGCTTCCGCTAATAGTGGTGGTTGGGTAATACCGCTGGTATGTACGTACTCTGGTGCGTACACCGAAAGATTACTGCGCCAGATGGCAGCATCTTGAGCATATCGTCCTGAAGGGGCAAAGATCATATTTGGCAGCATACCGTTTGCCCATTGGCCACGGAGTAAACTACGTAGCTCAGTTTGGGCTCGATCAACACTCAGATGACGTAGACCAATGGCAATAAAGCAGCTGTCCCACAGCCATTGATGAGGATACAAGCCACCGGCTGGTGAAATGTATGACTTTTGATCGTTCTTGTGCAGTACCGCCATTGCGGTTTTTAAAATATCTGGTGAACTGCTCATGCTTACAGTATAGCGTGCTTAGTCTTGATGCCTTAGTAAATAGTGCTATAGTAAACCAAAATAACGAGGAGTAACCTAAATGGCCGCAGAAATGATTGGTGATGATCTGCTACAACTAACACCTGGTCCGTTTGATCCACATGGACATCCACGTATTTTTGATCGAATTGTTCCTGATAACTTTATACCAATGAATAATGGCGAGGATGGAAAAGCAGGCCTTAACGTCTATACTCGAGCAGCATTACTTTCTGGTTTCACCGGAATGATTGCTATGACTAATGAGATGGGACGACGCTTTACTGGTATTACTTCAGAGCACACCGAACTTATACCTTATCCTGTCATGGGATTAGATCGTCAATTAGCGGCTGAATTTTCTATTGGTCAGGAGTCGGTTATTCCTATGGGTTACAATTTGTGTTTGGACCCCAAGCAAACATATACACCTGATGGACGAGTAGACGGCCGTAAATTGGATTCGGTTTTTCGTGAAGCGTCTGGCCGTGCAATGGGGTTAAAAATCTTCGGAGATATAAGTAATGGAGGTTTTAACATAGATCCTCTAGATATACCTGACGTTACCAGAATTTGGCATTATTACAACGCTGAAAGCCCTGTCACGCTACATTTAGAGGATAGCCATGTCGCTTTAGTGCTAGAAGATATTGCAAACATCGCAATCGGCAAAGAGATTGCTATAAACATTGCACATGTCTCCTCCCGTCAAGAACTTGAAGCGGTGATTGAAGCTAAAAAAGCGGGTATGAACGTATGGTGTGAGGTCACGCCTCATCACTTGTTTTTAACTGAAGATGAGCGTGAAACCCAAGGTGGTTATGGATGCATGAAGCCAACACTCAAGAAGCAAGAAGATATTGATTTCTTATGGGCTAATATTGACTACATAGATTTTTTTGGTAGTGATTGCGCACCACATCGTGTCAGTGATAAGGAGGCTGCAAATCCTACTTTTGGTGTAACGAATCACACAGTTATGCTGCCACTTCTTCTGGGCGCAGTTAGAGATGGTAAATTAACCATGGATCAGTTGTACAAGAAGTTGTGCGTTAACGTGCGCGAGCGATTTGGATTGCCGCTCGATGATAACTCAACCACAGTCATTAAGCTCGACGATTGGCAA
>CAYXHO010000028.1:0-10120 GCA_964465215.1 uncultured Candidatus Saccharibacteria bacterium
TACGTGTCACTACGTGCAATGTAGGCTTCAGGTTGATAATAATCAAAATAACTCACAAAATAATGCACAGCATTATTAGGAAAGAACCGTTTAAATTCTTCATACAACTGAGCTGCAAGCGTTTTGTTGTGGCTCAATACCAGAGTAGGACGTTGAACTTGCTGCACAATATTGGCCATGGAGAAAGTTTTTCCTGATCCGGTTACTCCAAGTAGCGTTTGCTCCTTGACTCCATCACGAAGACCTTTTGTGAGCTGCGCGATAGCTGCCGGCTGATCGCCGGTTGGCTTAAAATTACTGTGCAGTTCAAACAAAGACATCTTAGTATTATAAAATATCCGTCAGTTTAACGATAGAGTCGAGCATACTTTTTGTTTCGCTCGTCTAAAATTGCCGTCAATTTGTCGATGACTTCTTCAGGTGTATCACCAAAAACCACATTAGCTGCATTGCTCTCGCCGGCAGCATGTAATATATCCATGATCTCTACGCTTACTCCGCCCGCCCCTTGCACAAAGCCAATAGGTGTATCGGTTTCCATAGCAATGGTAAATTCATGCAATGTACCGATGCGGCCACCTATGCTGATAATGGCATCACAGGAGTTAATGAGTAGAACATCACGACCAATGTAGTGTAATCCGGAATATAAAATAGCATCGTATGCTTTTACCGGAAGGTGATATTTTAATACATGCTCAGCTTTACTTGAAGCAGGACTAACACCAAGGCTCATATGGCCACCTGCCGCTTTATAACTTTCTGCTGCAGTGTTGGGCAGACCGATGGTCGCACCCGTCACCAAGACATGCCCCTTTTTTGCTAAGATTTGTCCGGCAGCTGTTGCCATGGCTGCACCACTTACGACAGTTTTACCACGCGATGACGCTGACACGCAGAATTGATACATTACAGCTCCAATCCTTCAGGACGCAGCACTTGCTCATTGAGCTGTTCGAGCACTTGATGTTCAAATTGTTCACGACCAATATATTGCTGATAAATCTCATTCCATAAACTAGCTTGAAAATGTCCAGTAAATTGTTGGCCATAATCTAAACCATTGCAGTAACTGACCGCATTATCAAGCAGCGATAAGGACACAATCTGTTGCCCGAACAGGGCTGCCACATAGTCTAGTTCTTCCCAAAATTGCAAAGCTGGCTCTAACCAGTACAAGACAGATTCAGCCTTGCGCCAGTGAAAATCATCTGGCTGAACATGAGGCTCAAAGAGCTCGGGGTGCCGCTCGGGATCTTGACCGCCAAAATGACGTTGAATAATGCGCCAATGCACGTCTTGGCCGGCAAACTTTACTGTACTCGTATTGTCGTGCAGCAATGCGTCGACAACAACTTGACCAAAATCAGGACGAACCTGCTGCATCTTAAAGAAAGTACTGTACATTCGAATTTCATTAATATAGTGCAGCACCAGCGGCAAAATGGTGATGACCGCACCCCGTAAGTGATGAACTGGCAGTGGCAAAATAACTATTATGCCAGCCTCTTTTAAGTGCCCAATATTTTGCTTACTTTGCGCAATATAAGTGTCAAAAGCTTTTCCCCAGCGCGAGTCACTGAGTAGTACGACTTGAATAGCTCGAGTTTCAAAGTCACCAGGGGTTAACTTTTTATATGACGAAACCAGCTTCTTATTCCAGGTAGCTGATTCTAGGCATCGACCAGCAGCCAACAATTCTTCAATGGGTTCTCTTTTGAGCATTGAGTCAATGGAGCGGTAACCCAAGACTTTCATAACTTTTTTTGGTGGATTTGCTTTGGCTAATCGTTTTAAAACACTGTGCTTTATTGCCCAAGTAGCCCGAGGAATATCAACGCTATTTGCACAGTTCGCTATAGCTTGCAATTGCTCAGAAGCAGAAGCTTGAGCATCAGTTCCAATAGCCTTCGATAAAAAAGCATCATGTTTTGCCACTAAAGCTTGTAGGCAGTGATATAATTCTTGGCCAGTCGTATCAGTTGGATCGAGCCCGAGTTCTCGCATCTTTCGATGAACGGTGCTAACAATCGTTGCCGTGAGAGCAACATCTACCGACTTACGACCAGTTGCTTCTTCCAAATCAGAAATAGCCCGGCTAAAGTGTGGCTCCGTAGCTGCTAACAAGTGTGATAAAACCCGCGACATATTCCCCTTAAGGTTACCATTCTACTTCCCAAACGAGCAATCCGCATCTTACTTTAATGGTTCGGCTCGATACCACTTTGGTGAATGCTTGAGCAGTTTTTCTAGCTGAGCGTGCGTCAAAAGTCCTTTTTGAGCTCCGACATGTTGGACGACACTCATTGAATTAATTGGCCCCCATTGCAGCGCGCCTTCAATATCGGCGCCGTACACTAGTGCTGCCACAAAAGTTGCCGTAAAAGCATCGCCAGCACCTGTACGTTCAAAAGGTGGTGACGGATCGGGATAGATAGGCATCTTAAGTCGCTTTTGTCCATCAGATGCATAAGCACCTTTTGGACCATCACTGATAACGACCGTCTTAGGTCCAAGTACATGAAGCCGATCAAATAGGTCATGCAGGTCGTCGTGGTTACCACCACAGATTAGCACCGCCTCTTCACGGTTAACCGCTAATACATCTGTTTGTTGGTAAATTTCTTTTAAGCGTTCGGCTCCCATTTTTATCTGGAATGTGCCGGGTTGGAAAGCCAGCTTGACATCTTCATGGCGTCCGAGCCACGCAGCGAGTTCGTCATGAAATTCTTCCGAATCTTCACCCATAGAGGTGAAATAGATCCACTTGGGCATTTCGTCTGGTCGTAGATGCGGCCAATGATAGGTGTAAGCCTCATCATGAACAAGGATTGTCCGTTCTTCTTTGTACCATAGCACATAGTGATGATTACTGGCCTTGCCATGGTGGACTTTAATGAGGCTCGTATCTACCTTTTGCTTGTCCAGATAGGTTAAAATATCTCGTCCTGCTTGATCATTCCCAACGTTTGCATGAAGCGCGCTACTAAGGCCCAAGCGCGCAAAACAGACACTAGTGTTTCCAGCATTACCAACTGCTACAATGTCTTCGGCGTGATCAAAAGCTATTTTTACGCCAAAAGGAATTGCTAACCACTCAGATCCATCTTCATCCTTGATGACTTTTTCTTCTTTGTCGATCAATCGGATAAAGGTGTCGGTAACTGTACCTCCGACCGATAATACATCTATAGCCATGCCACCCTTTCCTTCTTCACAACTTGCTTATGTTTAACAGTATAGCAATTAGCCTTTTGCCTTGCCAGCAGCATTAAAGGCATCTATCTTACTTTCAACAACTTCTTGAACAGCTGCAATCACTTGATCCATGAGTTTAATTACCGCATATTCGGTTTTATTTTCTTTGAGGACTCGCTCCAATGTCGTACGGTAGGCAACGCGCATGTCAGAGTTGATATTAATCTTACTAACCCCAATCTGAACAGCGTCTTCAAAATAATGCAGTGGCGTGCCACTTCCACCGTGTAAGCTGATATTACAATCAATTGCTAGACGAATTTTCTGAAGTAAATCTAGGTCAAGTCGTTTAGGCACTGGGTATGAACCATGCAGGTTGCCAATGGCGGCGGCATACGTGTCAATACCAGTAGCTGTAACAAAATCGTGAGCTCCTTCTGGAGTACTAAATGTCTTTTTGATTTCTTCATAGTTAAATGCTTTGGTGAATCGGTTTGAGCCTCCACCAAAATAATGTGGTTCACTTTCTACTAGTGCGCCCGTTCGTTTCGCATAATCAACTACTTCTTTTGTTTGAGCTTTAATATCGGCTTCGCTAGCTTCATGATCAGCTTGAGAAATATCAATATGGATAAACTCAAAACCTGCATCAATACCAGCTTTAGCAGCTTCTACTGACGGGGAGTGGTCTAGATTAATATACATTTCTACACCAAATTCAGCTTTGTAGTTATCCACCATGTCACGAACGTTGTGAAGTCCCAGCAGTTCTACTTCACCGTGACTTACCTCAACCATTACTGGCGCCTGCTTAGCAACTGCCGCTTTTACTACAGCTATCAATGTTTCTTGGTTATCGAGATTAAATGCACCCAATGCAAAGTGCTGTTTGCGTGCTCGCTCCATGGCGTTACGGGCTGCGGCACAATTTCGTTTACAAGCGGCGAGTGTTGGGGGCATGCATTCTCCTTTGCATAAATCTAAGATGACAAAATGCTTTTGCTTTACGTCCAGAATACCATATAATTCGCTGTAGATTACTTATGAATACACACCAAGAAGACATTAAAGCGGTTCTTAGATGGCTCATACCAAGCAGTACGCAAATAGCAGCGTACATATTTATCACCTTCTTCACTGCCATTCTTTGTAGCCAAGATTTTATAAACTCGTTCTTGTTTGCGCAGCATGACTTTAACCCGATTCGTGGCGCAATTAGTTACTTAGACCTCGGATTACAAAAAATTGTTGGCGAAAAAATCGCTGGCGGATTGTCGCTTGGTATATTCTGGGGCGCTGTCGGTTTGCTTGTAAACATATTCTGGTGGCTAGGGTCTAGCTTTTCTACCGAACTTAATAATGACCTCGTTTTCAGCAAATACGTGCATCCTAAAGATGCCGATCCTAACGCACCGCTACGAGAATTTATTACTCGCACGGTTATCCGCGCTCTTGCTGGCATAGCCGGCTTGCTGTATCTCAACTTCGTCATTAGTTCTGGACTCCCCACCATCGCTAATCGCTTTGCCGATATTTTTGCACTTTGGGACTGGGGACTGCAATGGCAAAACTTAGTAGTTACCATCTTACTCGAGATGCTGATGTTGCACGGTATTGTCGTACTGACTCGCGTTGCCTTACTTCGACGCCAAGCAATTGACTGAGCCTAAAAAATAACTATTCGTTTCTAATCACTGAGTAATCTGTGCACTTGTAAAACAATATGCCGAGCGGTCAGACCAAAATGCTCTAGTAATTCTTCTGGTTTACCTGACTCACCAAAACGATCATGCATGCCCATGCGGAGGAGTGGAGCGGGATGTTCCTCTGATAATAGTTCGGCTATCGCGCCGCCAAGTCCACCTATAATTTGGCCTTCTTCAATACTTATGGCACGACCGGTTTTTTTAATGCTCGTTAAAATAGTTACTGCATCGAGTGGCTTAATGGTAGGGATATGGACTACTTCCGCCTGCACCCCGTCTTTAGCCAGCTTTTTAGCTGCTAACAATGCTTGAAAGGTCATTGTGCCGGTTGCACACAAGGTGATATCTGTCCCTTCTTGCAGTACATATGCTTTTCCAATTTCAAATGGAGCTTCTGAGGTACTGAAAATTGGCGTTGCTTCACGTGCTAGACGCAAATATGCCGGTCGTCGATCTTTGTTGGCAAGTGCTAACGTTGCCCGTTCGGCTTCCAGACTATCTCCAGGGGCAATTACTACCATGTTAGGTAAGACGCGCATTAAGGCTATGTCTTCGAGCATTTGATGCGTTGCACCATCGGGCCCGACCGAAATGCCAGCATGAGATCCCACGATACGTACCGGCAGATCATTCAGGCAAATGGTTGTACGGATCTGCTCCCAGTTTCTCCCCGGGCTAAAGGCAGCGTAAGAGCTTACAAAAGGTATTTTGCCCATTGCTGCCAAGCCCGCACCTACCGTTACTAAGTTTTGTTCGGCAACACCGATTTCTACGAAGCGCTCAGGAAATGCTTCTTTAAATAAACTTATCTGTGTCGAATCGGTCAGGTCAGCACAGGCAGCAACTACACGCTCGTTTTGCTCACCAGCAGCTTTCAAACCACGCCCAAACCCCTTGCGAATTGGTTCGCTGGCAATGTCTTTACTGTCGAGTTTGCTAACAAGAGGATATTTACTCATGTTCACTCCTAATTTTGCCCTTAAGCGTTCGAAGTTCTTGGAGTGCTTCTTTAGCCTGTTTTGAATCTGGCGGCATACCATGCCAATGAAAATCACCTTCCATAAAATCGACACCCTTTCCTGGAATAGTATGGGCAATAATCATGACTGGCTTATTAACTACAGCTCGAGCCATAGCGCAGGCGTCTATAAATGCTTCGATATTGTTGCCGTCTACACTGAGTACGTGCCAGCCAAAGGCTTCCCACTTTGCTTCCAGACTTTCTAGGGGCATGACTTCTTCGGTTGGACCATCAATCTGTATGTTATTACGGTCAATGATACCAATTAGATTGCCAAGTTTGTACTTAGCGGCAAGCATTGCTGCTTCCCAGATGTTGCCCTCATCTAGCTCGCCATCACCCATCACGACGTATACATATCGGTGCACATCTTTATTCATCCGCATGGCTAAAGCCATACCAGCTCCTTGACTTAAGCCGCAACCCAAAGGTCCACTAGTACTTTCTAAGCCGGGCAACTTGGTACGTTCTGGGTGACCTTGCAAGCGCGAACCCAGTTGACGCAGTGTTAGTAGTTCAGACCGATCAAAATAACCAGCATGAGCCATGGCGGCATATCGTACCGGAACAGTATGCCCGTTACTGAGAAGTAATATATCGCGCTCATCCCAATCTGTTTGTTTCGGATTATGTTTTAGGATATCAAAATACAAAGCTGTAAAAATGTCTGCCAACCCAAGTGGTCCGGCGCTATGGCCACTCCCAGCGTGCTCAAGCATGCGAATTATGTCTTCGCGGATAGCTTCTGCTTTTAATTCTAATTCGGTTATCGAAAGAGTCATACACCCTCGCTTATGCTTTTTAGTGTAGCATAGGCAGCTGCTGGATCTTTCGCCCGATGTATAGCTCCACCAACATTCAATACATCAACACCCGCAGCAACGAGTTGTTTGGCATTTTTAGCGTTAATACCACCGTCCCAACCTATTTCGAGATCGTTCCTGAGGGCTCGTAGATCCTGTACTTTATCAAGTAGCTGTAAATTAGCAGTACCGCCAAAATGACCTAAGTCCCCACTAAATACCAGAACATGGTCAATTTCATGTAGCGCAGGTTTAATTGTCTGGACATCTGTTTTGGCAAGCAAAGCTACCCCCACCTTAATACCTGCTGCTTTAAACTGTTGAGCAATTTCATAATATGAACCAACACTTTCAGCATGCACTATGACCATATGAGGCTTAAGCTTAATGAGATCTGCTGCAAATGGTCGCACTGATTCATACATTACATGCAAATCGACAACCATTCCTTCTGGCCACCACAATTGCTTTGGTGATAGTAGTTTCGAAGGAGCAAAAACGCCATCAGCAAGATCAATGTGAATTCTCTGGGCAAATTTCGATATTCGCTCAAGTTGCTCTCGAAATTCATGAGGTTCTGCAGCGAGAATTGTGGGACAGATAATGCTCATGAATGAGGAGTATCCATCTCTTTAATTCGTCGAATAAATCTTGGTGCGGCGGCAAATGGTGTATTCAAGAACGCCTCAACGAGCACATTGGCTTGGTCATCTTTAAGCACATGCGCTGGTAACGCTAGAACATTGCAATCATCATCATTGCGTGCTGAACGAACTGCTTCGAGATCATATCCAAGACAAGCACGTATGCCAGGATAACGATTAGCAGCTATCATAATTCCCTGTCCACTGCCACAAATGAGAATACCCCGAGCATCCGGATCACTGCTCGTTAGCATGTCATTCACCACCCGTGCTGCAAAGATAGGATAGTCATCCTGCGGGTCAAGGTGTTCATTGCCATCATCATGTACCTGATAACCTGCAGACTGGAGGTATCGAAGCAATGAGTTTCGGAGATCAAAGCCATTATGGTCGGATCCGAGATAAATAATCATGCTACTTACCTTGTATGGTGCTGTCCTTTGGCGTGAAGTACTCTGCCCGTATCGGCAACAAGTTCTACGAGGCGATTACTATAACCCCATTCGTTGTCGTACCACACCACAACCTTGGCAAGATTGCCAGCTACAACATTGGTCAGCAGTAAATCGACTATACCAGAATGACTATTACCAATATAGTCGCTGCTCACCAATGGTTCTTCGCTCACACCGACAACACCTTGAAAGTATGGTTCACTGGCTGCCTTTTTTAACACTTTATTAATCTCTTCCACGCTTGTATCTCGGGACAAAACCATCGTTACATCACTTAAGCTAACCACAGGGGTCGGTACACGTATACTTAGGCCATCAAACTTGTCTTTTAGTTGAGGGACGGTCAGTGTTACAGCTACTGCTGCTCCCGTAGTAGACGGCACAATGTTTTCTGCTGCCGATCGACCTTCACGAAGATCCTTAGCTGGAGCATCTTGAATAACTTGGCTAGCCGTATAGCTATGAACGGTTGTTAACATAGCCTTTTCTACGCCAAAATGAGCATCCATGATAGACATAACTGCTGCAATAGAGTTTGTAGTGCAACTAGCATTACTAATGACATCGGTAGCATGTTCAAGCTTGTCTTCATTGGCGCCAATAACCAGCGTATCAACCCCATCACTCTTTGTTGGTCCAGAAATAACTACTCGTTTAGCTCCAGCTTTGAGGTGTAATTCGGCGTCTTCTTTTTTGGTAAACCTTCCGGTAGATTCAATCACGACGTCTACTTTTAATTTCTTCCACGGTAAAGCAGCGGGATCTTTTTCGGCGGTAATAGGAATCTTTTGGCCATCAACAATAATATGATGTTCATCAGACGAAACGGTATGACCATACGTACCATAATTACTATCGTGCTTAAGTAAGTATGCTAGTACATCTGTACTGGTTAAATCATTAACCGCAACAATCTCAATATCAGAACGGTCAAAGGCAATCTTAAAGGCATTACGCCCAATTCTACCAAAGCCGTTAATTGCCACCCTCGTCTTCATGTTGCTACCTCTTAAATCTTATGCTTATAGCATAACCGATTCAGAGTCCAGCTGCAACGGTGTACAGTAATTACTCGGCTTCTTTGGTCCATCGTTCTTGGCATTCTTTGATGATAGCTTTAGCTTCAGAAATATCTCCCCAGCCAAGTACTTTGGTAGTACCAGGCTTTTTGAGATCTTTGTAATGATTAAAATGGTGTTCAATTTGTTTCTTGAGTCCAGCCGGGAGATCTTCAAGTGACTGCACTGCGTCTCCAGTGTTACGGTCATCTGCTGGAACGCAAATAACTTTATGGTCCATCTCGCCGTCATCTTCGAAGTTGAGAATACCGATAATACGTGCTTCAACTTTAACGCCGGTACTGATGCCTTCTTCACAGAGTACAAGCGTATCAAGCTCATCTCCATCTTCGTCAAGGGTCTGAGGGATGAAGCCGTAATTGCACGGCTTGGCAAAAATGCCAGGCTCTACACGGTCAAGTTCAAAGATTGCTTTTTTGCGGTTCCATTCAACTTTAAGCATTGAACCTTTAGCGATCTCGATGACCGTATTAATAACACCACCGTCCACATCACCTGCATCTAGAATTTTGTTAAAATCAGCCATTACTACTCCTGTAAACTTACGCTTCTTTTCGGTTGTATTGTACACTATATCAAGATGAAAGTAATCGGTCACCGTGGTGCTGCTGGGCTTGCCCCCGAAAATAGTATCCGTGCCATCAAAGCTGCGCTTAAGGCAGGCGTCGATGGTATTGAATTTGATATTCGACTTAGTAAAGACAAGCAACTGTTTTTATGTCATGATCCAACTCTTGAACGTACGCACGACGTCGACCAACATATAGCCAGCCTTACCAGTGCGCAGTTAGCAAAATTGCGCAGCAAAGAAGGTGACCATGTTCCAACGCTTAGTGAAGCAATAGCAGCGTGCGGCGATACACCAATATTTATAGAAGCCAAAGGTAGGGGCTGGGCCAAAATTCTAGCTAATTATCTAGCCAAGCATCCCAGCAAAAAGAACCTTCGGGTCATAGCTTTTGACCATCAGGAGTTATTTGAATTTAGCGAATATTGCCCTGACATACCTGTCTACGTTTTAGAGCAACGTAATGTTTTTGACGCAATTAATGCAGCTCGACTGTACGGTTTTAACGGTGTTGATGTCAATTATTGGACTATGAATCCGCTGGCGTATTATCTTGCCAAACGGCATGATCTCGAAATGATCGTATTTACAGCAAATAGAGTATGGATCGCGACGCTTCTAAAAGCACTCTATCCCAAGATTAGTA
>CAYXHO010000029.1:0-8408 GCA_964465215.1 uncultured Candidatus Saccharibacteria bacterium
CATCGACCAGATTATGCCTTGATTATGATTGCATCTGCACTCTTGGCTGTAGGGTTAATCGTCGTCTATGCCATAAGTCCTGGTTTGAGTGCCCAAAAAAACGTGAGCGAGAATTATTACGTTGGCAAACAGCTCATAGCGATAGTGCTTGGCGTGCTCGCATTTTTAGCGACATCGCAAATACCTACCCAGTGGTGGCGTCGCTTTGAAAAACCGCTTGTAGTTGCCGCAGCTGTCGCTGCCGTTGCGGTCAGAATGTTTGGTGAAGAGATTAATGGTGCTTACCGATGGATACAATTTGGTGGATTATCTTTTCAAGCGGCAGAATTGATTAAGTTTACGTTACTTATTGGTTTAGCAGGCTTTTTAACTGATCGTTATAGAGCAGGTAAGCTTGCTGATAAAGAAATGACCTTTAAGCCATTGATGTATATATTGGTGGCAATCGCCATTGTGGTGGCTCGTATTCAAAGCGATTTAGGCTCAACCGGTGTCATGGTAGCAATGATGGGTACCATGGTGTTTGTAATTGGCATGCCGCTGAAACGTATAGTGGTCATCGGAGGAGTTATAGCACTCGGAACAGCGCTACTTATTTCGACTAGTAGTTATCGTCGAGATCGATTTGCAACTTTCTTAAATCCAACACGTGACTGTCAAACTACAGGTTATCAAGCGTGTCAGGCACTTATTGCGGTTGGTTCGGGTGGAATAGTCGGACTTGGACTTGGTAAAGGCGTGCAGGCGTATGGATACTTACCGGAAGCTGCTAACGACTCTATTTTTGCAATTATGGCAGAGAAGTTTGGATTTCTGGGGGTAAGCGTACTGCTGGGGCTCTTTGCGGCACTGTTTACCCGCATGAAGCATATTATCGATCGGGCACCTGATATGTATAGTAGGCTCCTCGTTGTTGGGGTATTAGCATGGCTCAGTACGCAGGCAATGATTAATATCGGGGCAATGATTGGGCTGTTGCCGCTCAAAGGCATAACATTACCGTTTATTAGTTACGGTGGTACTAGTTTGCTATTTATTACCGCAGCAATTGGCATAGTTTTTCAGATTTCGCGGTATACTAGCTATAGCATAACGACCGAAGAAAATGTAGGGATATCCAGTAATGAAAATAATGGTAGTGGGCGGCGGTTCCGGGGGGCATATCACCCCAACCATAGCGGTCGCAACTGAAATTAAGCACCTACTTCCTGATTGCCAAATCCGATATGTTATTGGGCGGGGTGATCGGTTGGGTGATGTCGTCCAAGATAATACAATTTTTGAAAGTGTTCACCATATATTTAGTGGAAAATTCCGACGATACCATGGCGAGGGTTGGAAACAGTTCCTTGATATCCCCACAATGCTTAAAAATATACGAGACGCATTCTTTGTAGGCATCGGATTGCTGCAATCATGCTTATTGTTACTGCGTTACCGTCCCGATGTCATTTTTATAAAGGGAGGATTTGTAGGGGTCCCGATTGGCTTGATGGCGGCCTTGTTACGCATACCTTATGTTACGCATGATTCAGACGCCGTACCGGGGTTAGCCAACCGACTAATTGGTCGATGGGCTACTTTTCATGCTGTTGCTCAGCCCAAGGAGTTGTATACCTATCCGCAGTCAAAAACACTGCAAGTTGGCATTCCGGTGGCTGATTCATATCACCCTGTCACAGACACTGAACAACGTGCTTTCAAAGAAACCTTTGGGTTGCCGGCACAGGCGTCTGTACTACTTATAACCGGCGGTGGCTTGGGGGCTCAACGGCTTAACCAGGCTATGGTGTCGGTTGTTGCATCGCTCCTTGCCGACAACGACCAATTGGCAGTATTGCATATTGCAGGCCGGGGTAAAGATGATGAGCTCGTAGAACAATATGAGTCTGTACTTCGTGAAGATATGTTACAGCGGGTGGCAGTAGAGCCATTTGTTACCGATATGTATCGATACAGCGGGGCGGCGGACGTCATTGTAACTCGCGCTGGTGCTAGCACACTTGCTGAATTTGCGGCGCAAGGTAAGGCTTGCATAGTGATCCCTAATCCGCAGCTTACAGGGGGTCATCAATTAAAAAATACTACTGTGCTCGAAGATCAGCACGCCGTAGAGGTGTTTGCCGATAGTGCACTTCAGACGGGAACTGCAACGCTCACAGCAAAGATTTCTCAGCTTTTAGGGGATGCACGTCGTAGACAAAAGCTAGCCCAAAATCTAGCAAAAACTGCTCAGTCTGACGCAGCACTGAAGCTTGCAAAGTTAGTAATATCGACAGGCAAGGGCGGTAAGTAGTGGCAGAACGTACCAGCAATACACGCATTCGTAAACAAAATAGCGATCGTCGCTCGGGTCGGGCAGGGCAGTCACCCCAGTTTGTGTCATATCACGCCAGTCGACAAGTGTCGGCCGCAAACGGCGGGCAGGGTAGCCGACCAGTTATTTCGGTTCGTGACATTAAAAAGGTGGTAAATCGTAAAAAGGCTTGGTTCAACATATGGACCGTTGCAGCGCTGTTAGTATTACTGTGTGTTGTATACAGTCTGACGTTAGTGCCAAGTGCCCGCCTGACAATTACCAATAGTAGGGGTGTTCCATTACTTCGTGAGCGCCAACACTATCAACAGGCCGCAGATGAAATACTGAAGTCTTCATTGTTTCGGCGCACTAAACTAACCATTGACTCTGAAAATATAACCAAAGAAATGCAGCAAAGATTTCCAGAACTTTCAGGTGTGACACTAACCTTGCCGTTCATGGGGCATCGCCCTATTGTCGAAGTCACCACTAGTCGTCCAGCTGCCTACCTAAAAGTTGGGACTAAAACTTATATCTTAAATAGCGAGGGCAGGGCGGTGCTTACCGTTTCTGATATGCCAAAAACCGTTGGAACTTTAAATATACCAACGCTCGTAGATGCTAGTGGGTTGTCTGTCAAGGCAGGGAAAATGGTGCTTACACGTGATGATGTAAAATTTATAACAACACTCTTCACTCAATTTGCGGCAAAAGGAATTACCGTAGAAAACTTTGAATTACCACCCATTCCAGCTGAACTACACGTACGCGTGGCAAATGAACCAGTCATTAAATGTAACTTATATACCGATGCACGAGTGATAGCAGGGCAGTACCTATCCTATCGAGACTCATCTGCTGCACAAAAGACGCCAGCGAAGGAGTACATAGACGTTCGGGTTGAAGGAAAAGTGTTTGTAAAGTAATTATATGCCTATGAAAGATGGTATATAAAAGTCCCCCGGCTGCCCGTCCCTCTGTTCGTAAAATGTTCATATTTGAATATAATTAATTTAAAGTTTTAGGCTTTGGTGCACTGCCCGGGTGGGGAATTCTAGAAAATTGCATATATATCACCATACAGGGAAAGATAGAAAAAACTATATAAAAAGAATAGAATAGTACAAATGTCAAATATTGCAACTTTACTCACTGTGGAAAACTCATCGTGGAAGACTGTGGATTATCAAGAATGACATATCACATATCAATGGCGGTATAGTATATCAATACAGCCAATAAAAAGTTCTAGAATAATGTTAATCATTACTATTTACGGTAAATAGTAACTATTATTCCCTGCAGGGGACGTACACTAACTCAACTTCTGGAACATATAACGAGTCGTAAAATATACATTGTGCGACGTCATGTCGGTATGCACTTTGTTCTTGCTGTCGCTCCTTGTTCGCCGGTATTCCACTATCATTTTGCAGATTAATTTTTATATTAATTGCCCTATTATGCGTAGATTCGTATTCTCGTTATATATTGAGCTACCCTTAGGTATGATCGGACTATTCCCTTGTTCGCAAAATGTACTACTATATAATTCATGTTCGTAAAACGTTCAAAGATGAACAGTATCCCTATTCTTTCTTCTAATTTGTATAGGGCGCTATATAGTTTATTCGTAGTTAATCTCAATAAGGATATCTGGGTCTATCAGGATTGGCTGTTTTGCAGTATCTGGTTCATCAATTCTTAGTTTCCCAAAAATGTATTGCGCGAGCCTTTGTACATCCCAGAAGTATGGTTGATTTACTCTTACTTGGTTTAAATAATTGCCAACTGATTGCATAAGTCCACACGCCTCGTCTAAGGGTAAGTGATATCTATCTACCGGGCTGGCGGGGTGGTCACCATCAACAATTGGAACTCTCGCCAATATATGTAAGAATTCCCGACTGAAGGTAGTATATTCTGTTAAATCAGATCGTGAAATTATATGCCAACTAGGCCGAGCAATTTTCACTCCATAACTTTCTAATTTGTCAAATTCTTCGTCAACTAATGTTAATGTATCTTCCGCTTCGCTTTGTGTTGATGGTTTTAGTTGTGGAATTACTCTATTAAGAACATGCACTTCCCTAACTATATGTGTGCGGTTTGGCTCACTCGCAAGCCGTTTAAATGCATCTTCTCTGCTCCCTGCATTTCCGGGTGGGTCTAGCCATACTACATCTAATTCGCCCCATGGGTTACTGGGAAATTCGTGGCTGCTCATTCTATAGATAAGTTAAATGTAGATTTTAGTCTGCGAGGGTGTAGGTGGCCTTGGCTACGCGTTTGAACTGGGCCTTGCCTTGGAGGTTGAGAAGGATAGTAGTTTCCTTCACTTGCCTGCTCTTGAGAACGCGCTTGACGATTTCGTCGCGGTGGAGTGGTTCGTTTGCCTTTTTCAGGACATCACTAATGATATCGGCAACGGTTCCCTTGCTATAGCCCCACTCTTTGAGGGCGTAAATCCCCCGCCCTATTAGGACGAAGCGGCCATCTTTGATAAGTTCGTTGTGAATAGCTTGAGTAGTTACGTCTTTGCGCTTAAACTCGCTATCTTTGATGGCGCCGGCAATTTCGTTAAAGTGCATTGGCTTGCCATGGACATTCAGAATGACGTAGATTTTGTCGCGAATGTTCTTTGGGTTAACCATAGGCCACTTTACGAGGCCCCAGAGACCATTTAAGGTTGCTAGCAGCTTACTGGTGCCAGCGAGTGCAGCAACATGCTTGGCGTCTTTATTTTTGACGGCTTCGGCAACAGCTTCGATTTTGGTTGGTTGACCAATTTTCTTTACCGCATCGATTATAGCACTGACAGCGTTCTTGAGCTGTTTTTCATCGTGCACTGATTTTATAGCTACCGAGTGGAAGAAGTTATCATTATCGTCAATGACAACCAATTTTGGACAGAGGTTAGCCAAGAACGATACACGAGCTTGGGTGAGGCGCTCGTTGTCACCTTCGTACTGGCTAGCGAGCTGTGCAACACGAGCCACATTACCGCTGGCAAGGAGTTGTTCGACCAATTGAATTTCAATTGTCTTAACATGGGGTAGATCTTTTTCGGCAGCAGCCTTTAGCTTTTGAACGACAGCTTTCTCGAGCTGGCGGACGCGTTCTCGGGTGATGCCAAGTAGCTCACCAATCTGTTCAAGGGTTTCCTTGCGGTCGAAGAGACCAAAACGACGAGAGACTATTTCGCGTTCTCGCTCACGTTCGATGGTTGCCAGAATGTCTGTTACCATCTCTTCTAAGTTTACAGGGGTCACTTGGGCCGTTTCGGTCATCACGCTTAATTCCTTTTTAGATGATATTTACGGTTATTAGCTATAATTATATAACTAAAGACCGCATAAGTCAAACATATATGCTAATGAACTTATTGTAGCAGCTAATGGCATTCTATGCATAAAAAGTGTATGTCAATATTACTGCAGTATCGACTGGCTTTAGATACAAAATTGTGGATAAGAATCTGTTACAGACTATTTAAAACCAATTCTGTTGGTTTTAAATCTTTCAAACTTATAGCGTGTTATCTCCAAGGGTCAGTAGAATGAATTTGAGATAAATATGAGTTGATAGAACCTGGAACATTTAAATTTCCGTAACGTTGCGTATCATTTTTTCTAGAAAAATCTCTAGAAGATTCAGAAAGTGTATTCTGAATTCCTTCAGTTCTTTGAGTGTTTGATAGCGCAATTTGACCGGCAAATATACGCTTTTCGATCGCTCTTTTCTCTGCTTCTAGTTTTTCGAGCATACGCCTAATTTCTGCGGCTGATTTACCGCTAAACAGAGCCTCTTCGGGGGTGACAACATGGATAAGATCGAGTCTTAACGCTTGGTCATCGCCTTGATCTTCAGCTATTTTAGGTCCATGATCTGCACCGACTGATTGAATAGGCGAACTGAGTCCCCTTAACTGTTCCTCTATAGAAAGAGGAAATTCTTTTCTCTCAATGCTTGATAAATCTAAACGGTCTTCTGGTGTTGCCATAATGTGTAATATTACCACTTATTTAACAAAAATCAATAGGCTGTAGTGAGCCTACTACTTCTTGCGGCGGGTGAAGCGGCCTTTTTTTGCGGGGGCTTCGGTGAGGAGTTTGAGAGCATGTTTGTGGGTGATTTTCTTGGGATCGGTGTCTTTGGGGATTTTGGCGTTCTTTTTGCCGTCGGTAATGTATGGTCCATAGCGGCCGTTGAGTACTTGTACGCCGTCTTCGAACTCATTGATGTACTTCTCGGCTTCGGCCTTAAGCTTGGCTTTGTAGAGCTCCAGCGCTTCTTTATGGGTAATACTGAATGGATCGAGAGGTTTGATGCTAACAAACAGTTTGCCTACCTGGATGTAGGGGCCAAAGCGGCCGATGTTAGCTTTTATGTCCTGCCCGTCGTCAGTTTGGCCGACAGTTCGAGGCAGTTTGAACATCTCGAGTGCTTCTTCAAGTGTGACTGTTTCCAGGCGTGCGCCAGCTGGTAATGGTGCAAAACGTGGCTTTTCTTCTTTGCCATCAGCATCTTTGGCTTCGGTGTCACCAAGCTGGAGCATGGGGCCAAAGCGGCCGAAGCGAGCAAGAACTGTCTTACCAGACTTTGGATCTTTGCCAATTTCGCGCGCTTGCGCGACGTCACTACGTTTAATACCACCAGATTTTTCGATGAGTTCATGGAATGGCGTGTAAAATTCTTTGAGCATGGCATTACGGTCTAGTTTTCCGCTGGCGATGTGGTCGAATTCTGCTTCGACGTCTGCGGTAAAGCCATAGTCGACAATTTGGTCGAAGTGACCCATGAGGAAGTCGTTGAGAACTTCACCGCTGGCAGTTGGTACCAGTTTACCGCGGTCAGAACCGGTGTTTTCTTGGATAATTTCGCGGGCTACTTCCTTACCTTTGAGTGTAAGGGTGATGACATCACGTGGTGTACCTTCTGACTCACCCTTTACAGCGTACCCGCGAACTTGTACGGTGTTAATAATAGTGGCATAGGTAGATGGGCGACCAATCCCTAGTTCCTCGAGCTTTTTGACTAAGCTACCTTCTGAGTATCGTGCCGGTGGTCGACCAAATATTTGTTTTGCTCCAGCCGACGCGAGTTTGAGTGCATCGCCACTGTTGAGTGGTGGCAAGATGTCGTCTTCTTTTTTATTGGTGCCATAGACTTTAAGGAAACCATCAAAAATAATGACTTCTCCCTTTGCTTCGAGCACTTCTTTGCTATTGGAAATTGTGACGGTGACCACTGTTTTTTCCAGTTTAGCTGGCGCCATTTGGCTAGCCAGGGTGCGGTTGCGGATGAGGTTGTAAAGTTTTTGGTCGTAGCCGTCACCACTCGCCTTCTCTACACGAACATCGGTGGGACGGATGGCTTCGTGGGCTTCTTGAGCCCCGCTCGACTTGGTTTTGTAGGTGCGGAATTGATAATATTGTTCGCCATACGCACTTTTGATATGCTCGGACATCTGAGCGAGCGATTGCTTGCTGAGGTTGACGGAGTCGGTACGCATATAGGTGATCTTACCAGCCTGATAGAGTTTTTGAGCAGCAGCCATGGTGGCTTTGGCACTAAAGCCCAGGCGGCTGTTGGCCTCTTGTTGGAGGGTGCTGGTGGTAAATGGCGCGCTCGGGTTACGGGTACCAGGATTAGTGGTTACCTTCGAGACAGTAAAGTCGGCACCGATAAGACTTTCTAGGAATTTCTGAGCAGCAGCTTCAGTTTCGAATTTCTTAGGTAGCTCAGCTTTAACCGTCTCTTTGCCTGTGGTCAGTTCGGCAGTTACTTTAAAGCTCGATGATCCTTCGAAGGCGAGGATTTCTCGTTCTCGCTCAACCAGCAATCGAACAGCTGGTGATTGTACGCGGCCGGCAGATTTGCCTCCAGGGACTTTTTGCCACACTACTGGAGAAAGCTCAAAACCTACAATACGGTCAAGAATTTGACGAGCTTGCTGGGCGCGTACTAAGTTCATATCTACGGTACGGGGGCTCTTAATGGCTCCTTCAATAGCATCTTTGGTGATTTCGTGGAAAACAATTCGGTGTGTGGTGCGCGTATCAAGCCCCAGCACTTCACACAAATGCCAGGCAATAGCCTCTCCTTC
>CAYXHO010000029.1:8418-9771 GCA_964465215.1 uncultured Candidatus Saccharibacteria bacterium
TAGCCAAACGGTTGATGCGGCTTTGACAGCTTTTTTGAGTTCGGCAATAGTTTTCTTTTTTTCGGGGTCAATTTCATACACTGCTTCAAAGCCATTTTTAATATCAATGGCATCTTTGCCATCTTTGGTTTTTTTCGCGATGCCCCTAATATGACCGATACTCGAAAGGACTTTAAAGTCACTCCCGAGGTATTTCTCGATAGTTTTGGCTTTTGCCGGGGACTCAACGATTACAAGGTTCTTTGCCATATATGCTTAAGCTTAGAGTATATCATCTGCTTCGTCATGTTACGAAGCACGACAAGTCGATACATTACTGGACTTTGGCTCACAATGCAAATTTTTTAGTGGTTAGTTGCCCAGCTTCCAGGGGTAGCCTGAAATATTGCACCATTAATTTCCAGCATTGTCAGTGTTTGCTGAAGGACTGGTAAGGTAATATTAGTAGCCGAAAGTAATTCTGTAATAGTCCCGTGAGAAGACCGTAGTGCCTCTAGGATTGCAGATTCCGTCGAGCTAGCTGGGTAATATGAGACTTTACTCTGGGGCGTAATATGCAGTGTTTCAAGTACATCTGCGGTATTGAGTAGCGGTTGGGCGCCCATTTGAATGAGCTTGTTGGTACCTGCACTGGTAACACTGGTAATATTTCCGGGCACTGCCCAAACGTCTATGCCCTGCTCGAGGGCAAAATGCGCGGTATGTAAACTGCCGCTGTTGATAGCCGCTTCGGTAATAATAACAGCTCGAGAGAGCCCAGCGATGATCCGATTACGGGCAATAAACTGATATTTTTGCGGTGAACCGCTACCGGGAGCATATTCACTGACCAGTGCCCCACCCTGGCGGATGATGGCTTGTGCCAAATTATAATGTTGAGCTGGATACATACGATCCAGAGCTGCGGGTAGTACCGCGATAGTCTGACCGCCAGTGTCGAGGCAAGCTTGATGTGCAATTGAGTCGACGCCTAAAGCAAGTCCACTGACTATGACAACCCCAGCTTGAGCAAGCTCATGTGCGAAGCGTTCGGTCACTGCTTTGCCATAGGCACTTACCTTACGACTGCCCACAATGGCGACCAAAGGGCGACTTAAAAGGCGCTGCAGTGGACCACGTGAGTATAATTCGTTAACAGGCTGCGGTAACCGACGTAGTGCCGGTGCCACCTCTGTTATTTGTGCTTTGTCCCATTTACTAAGCATAAGAATATTTTTGCCAAACCCTCAAAAACCTAAAATAGTATTGACATTATGTAACTTTTTTAGTAGAATGACAACTTGTAATTCCTAATTTTTAGGTTTTACGTACCTTCTACCCCAAATTCTAACAATTGTTAGATTGTTTTAGAGC
>CAYXHO010000030.1:0-9200 GCA_964465215.1 uncultured Candidatus Saccharibacteria bacterium
TCAAAAAATCTGCTGTTACCGCCACATGTTTAGGCTCGCACATTGTACCACGAAATGGGGCTGGGGTCAAGAAGGGCGCATCTGTTTCGAGCACAATTTTGTCTAATGGAACAGTCCTAGCGGCCGCCAATTGCTCTGGGTCTTTAGTGAAGGTCATGATACCGTTTAAGCCAACGTATAAACCACGTGCCACTATTTGTTCGAGTTCTTTTAGCCCAGCACTAAAACAATGCACCACTCCACGCAGCTTAAACTCGTCGTATATTGGCCAAAATGCGTCAAAAGCATCACGCACATGAAAAATAACCGGCAAATCATATTCCTGTGCCACGGTCAGTTGAAAGCGCAGCAATTTTATCTGATCTTCTTTTGATGAATGGTTATAGTAAAAATCTAGACCAGTTTCGCCAATAGCCACAACTCGTGGCTTTGCTGCCAGAGTATGAAATTCCTGTAATGCCTTATCATCGTTAACATATTCTTTTCCTTCATGAGGATGCAATCCAATACTTGCCCATACATGAGGGTTACGAGCTGCTAACTCCACAGCTCGCTTGCTGTCGCTCAGCGTACAGCCCACTGCCAACATGCGCGTTACCCCAGCATCTATCGCATTAGCAATAGCCTCATCGGCAGGCAGCGGATAATCCGGAAATTGAATATGGCAGTGGGTATCGACAAACTCGTTTTTAGTCATGACTACTTCTTCTTTGCGTGGGATTCTTTTGCCGGAGTATCGTGCTTTGGGAAAAGCGTAGCTTCGATTGGGCGGACAATACCTTCTTCAAAGACATGACGAATTTTGAGTGCAGTTTCAGGCATGAATGGTTCAAGCAAATCAGCGATTTCGAGTAAGTTACTTACTTGATAAGCAAGTACTTCGCGCAGATGATCGTCATCGCCTTCTTTGGCAATGGCCCAAGGTTTTTGCTCATCAATGTATTGGTTAAGTCCACGAACTTGTTCCCATACATGATCAAGCGCTCGGTCAAAGCGGCAGGCATCTAGCGCTTCCCAGTAAGACGTTTTGTCATGTTGCTGCGGAGGGATTTCACCAATAATACCTTTTTGGTTCTTGGTGATCATTGCCGCGGTGCGCTGTACAGCGTTACCCAGCTCGTTGGCAAGTTCATTATTGTAGGCATTTTCGAGCTGTTCCCAACTGAAATCACCGTCGTCATAACTTGGAATGTGGCGGAGGAAATAATAACGGAAGACATCGGTATTATACTTTTCAACCACCGCCTGCGGCGTAACGACATTGCCCAGCGATTTACTCATCTTGCCGCCGGCAATATTTATAAACCCATGGACATACAATTTTTCAGGCAACGGCAAACCAAGAGCCAGCAAGAGCCCTGGCCAAATAGCGGCATGAAAACGAAGAATATCTTTTCCAATTACCTGTACATTTGCTGGCCAAAACTTTTTGTAATCAGCATGTTCAGGGTAGCCAAGTACTGTCAAATAATTGAGTAGCGCCTCAAACCACACATACATAACTTGAGTTTTATCCCCAGGCACCGGAATGCCCCAGCTCACCTTGCTCGCCGAACGAGAAATGCTAATATCATCAAGTCCTTCGATAATGACCGATAAAATCTCGTTCTTTCGTGTTGTAGGGATCACCTGAAAAGTGCCAGCCTGTATAGCTGCCCGGATCTGCTCACCATAAGCAGAAAGTTTGAAAAAGTAATTCTCTTCCTCGACTCGGTCATACGGCTTGTTGTGATTAGGGCAAACGTTTTTGTTTTCTTTGGCTACTGTTTCAGTGACGAATTCTTCGCAGCCTGTACAGTACAAGCCAATATATTTACTTTTGTAAATATCTTTTTCAAGCTGTTTCCAGATGATAGCCACGCGTTGTTCGTGCGCCTTGTCGGTAGTACGAATAAAGCGGTCGTTACTGACATTGAGTAGTTTTCCAAGGTCGCGAAATTTTTGACTTTGCTGATCGGCCAGCGCCTTGGGTGTCAGCTTCATCTCGGCTGCTTTTTCGGCAATTTTAAGACCATGCTCGTCGGAGCCGGTTGAAAAGATTACTGGCTTACCTTGCTTACGTGCCGCCCTGGCAAGCAAATCAGCTGTGACGAGTTCAAAACCAAAGCCAATATGGGGATCGCCATTAACATAGGGAATAGACGTAGTTACGTAGTAGTTCATGTTGGTATTGTACCTGTTTAGAAGTGTTAGTGATAGAGAAACAAAAACAAAAGAGAAGTAAGCGCCCGCTAGGGCATCATGGTCATGAGCATGATTGTACTTACATATGTCATGAAACTAATTATACTACATTTGTGAGTTTTGTTAAGACTTGCCTGCTTGCTCAGCTAAGAATTTAGCACCCTTACCAAGTGTAGTATTTATTGGATTAGCATTGGTGTCTTCGCAAAGTTTGCATTCATCTGCTGGCCAAGATACTACATCCTGTTCAACTATTGGCATCCACCTGCCCATACCCAAATAATCCTCATCGACGACTTTCTTATTTCGTGAAACAACTGCCAATACACCTTGCAGTGTAAAATCAGGAACAGTAGCTAATAATCTTTGTAATTCAAATAGGGTTTTAGCAGAGGTAACAATATCCTCTATTACTACTCCACGAGTGCCTCGCAAGAGATCATCGTAACCACGTTTAAATGCAAGTGGCTCGACGATTTGCGGCTCTCCATTCGTGTTCAGTAAGAGTTCACCTGATTCGTCTCTTGCAAGCTTAGGAACTTTTTCAGCAAAGACTGTCACAATTTCTTTCGACCAAGTATTCGACAAAACTCTTCCAAGATGACTCGCCAAAATCGCCGAGCATGGAGCGATTCCAACTAATGTATCTATTTCTTCTGGGCCAAATTGTACACGGATAATTTCGCTCATTTCTTCAGCCACTGTTTCAGTTGCAACTGGCTGTGCAACAATAGCATCTTTGCGTATATATTCTGGACTGTGAACTCCTGAATTCAAGACAAAATGCCCTGATGCCATAATTTGTCTTTGTTCTAATATTTCTGCTGTTTGACCTGCCATTACAGTGCCGCCCCTATTTCTTGTTCTATTCTTTGTGCTGCTTCTAAAATAGTCATCCCCTCTGGTGGCTGTGTAATTGCACGGCCTACTACCAAAAAGTCAGCACCACACTCGATTGCTTCTGTTGGTGTTACCACACGTTTTTGATCACCAGGTTTCTTTGCCCATACTGGGGTTATTCCAGGAACTACCGTGATGAGGTCATTAAGTGCGCTTATCGCTTTTATTGCTCGAAGTTCTTTTCCTGAACAAACAATTCCATCTATGCCAGCTTCTTTAGCCATATGTGCAAACTGAATTACTTTTTTCTCTGGCGTATCACCGAAAATTGATACACAATCTTCTTCCTGCGAAGTTAAGATAGTAATACCCAAAATTCCACCCATTGCACCCCTGCCTGGCAAGTCTTCTAGGCATTCTTCTGCATCAAGTCCAAAAGCCATTTTTCGTCCAAGTACTGCAGCTTCCAACGCTTTAATGCCGGCGTTTGCATGCACCGTAATTAATTTTGCTCCAGCCGAAGCTACTACTTCAGCAGAGAGCTTTACAGTTTCTGGAATATCATTGATTTTCGGATCAGCCATTATCTCCAGTCCAAATTGCTCACACTCTTCAACGGCATGCCACCAGCCCCTTTTAAGCGCGATTGAATTTGCTTTTGCCATACCAATATGCGAACCAGCTTGATGCATGATTGTACCAGCTTGTTCCCAATTCATATTATCTAATGCAACAATCAACCTATCTTTAGGTGCTTCAATGCCATCTCTAAACGGTGACGCCATATATTTCTCCTTAACCTACCTGATAACTTCCATTAAAACGCATAGTACGCGGTTTATAGAAATTTACAACGCCTCTATGAACTACTTGATAAATGAAACAGTAGGCAATGCCTACAGTGATAGACCTTGAGTTTGGTGCCGTGTTGCAATTCGGCAACCACTGCTGCAGCGCGGGCTTGCTCGCGCGTATCGAAAGCTAGTTTGTCAGCACAGGGCAACTGAGAATCTTCTACCTTGTCGTTTACTATTGTGGTACTCCATAGAATGCACCATCGCTGCCAGTACTGTAATATACTTTGCCAAATACTTGCTTATCGCCATCAAATGAGAATGGCTGCGAAAGATTTCCATAAGGAAAGTCACCAATCTTCACCCAGTTCATCACACCAGTTGTTGGGTTAAAACTTTCACCCCTCCAAATTCCGTATTCTTCAACATTAGTTGTTGGATTGACTATGAATCCAGCTGTATATACCGTTGGGTAATCTGTCCCTGGTTTTGCAATACCGAATCCAAAGCCATAAACCTGGTTACCACCAACAACATTTTTCCATGTTGTGCCACCATCGGTTGAATATTTCAATGGGTTACCGGCAGCTGACTTGTTACCAATAAGAGTATCGCCTCCAGAAGGACCACTAGTAAAGAATAAATTACGAGCTTTTCCTGGTACTGCTTTAAGAGTTGGATTCCAATAACCATCCCCTTTTCCTATAGATTTACTCGAATTAGAAAAATCTGTTGGATTTACAACTTCAAAGACTGGTGTACCCCAAGTTTTTCCATAATTAGTGGACCTATATACTCTCTCAACCCTATAAGAAACATCATTATTTGCTGCATTACTGTAATACAAATAGGCTACACCCGGATCCACTCTATCAAAAGCTACGTTCTTTTTCTTTGTAAAATACCCTTCGTGTAATCCAGTATGATCTGCAATATCCGAAGGAGTTACATCTTGCCAACTATTACCAGCGTTTTCAGTGTAAAAAACACGAGCAATACTGCTAAAAGTAGTTGAGTCATATTTTATACTTGCAGTTTCCCATAAAAAGTGCGTCGAATCACCTGCTGCGATAGTTCCATATCCATACTGATCAGCAACCGGCATAGATGCAAACCGAGTCGAGGTTACACCACCATCGGTAGAATAGCCTGCCTCCATTTTAGAACCAGTATAATCAGTTGAGTTCTGCACAATTACATTTGGATTTTGTGATGCCCAGTCAAGAGACCAAGTACCAATGAATCTTTGAACAGGCCACCTGACCGCGCTAAAAGTGTCGGGATTAGTAATTCTGAATATACCATAATCTGAAACTGCAAGGTTGAGCCGAGCCTGTCCGGCTGCAGTAAATGGTGGTGAAATGACATCATTTTGTACCAACTGTTCCATGCCTTGTGACTGATGAGTCCATGTTACGTTACCCAAGTTTGATGGATTGACATCAGTATAAGCTACTCCGTTCCCAAGAGCCAACCAAAGCCGATTCGGGATTGTTTGATCAAAAGCAATTTGTGAAGTAACAAGCCAATGAGAACCGTTAAGTTCAATCCAGGGCATAACCGGGGCAACAAGAATATGAGATGTTTCTTTTACCCAACTACTTCCAGCATTGGTGCTCATATATAATTCACCTGAATGTTCTGCTAGCAAAATTGTATTAGGGTTAGATGGGTTTATAGAAAGTGTCGCTACTTCGGTCTTAGTCGTTATTCCTTCCCAACCCGAAGGTGTAATAACCTGCCAGTTTGTTCCGTTATATTTATAAATAGTATTCAGTGCATTTTCACCGTTAAATCCAATCGCAAAATAATTGCCACCACCAGCATGTCCATGAACCACAGAGTTTGGGCCTCCATACGATCCACCGCTAATCTGCGTAAAGCTAGCTCCAGCATTTGTAGAACGATAGACTCCGTTCTTATGACTCGAAACATAAATAGTATTTGTTTTTCCTGAACTTGTACCTGAAGATTTATCAAAACTGATAGCTGTAATACCTGCACTGTTAATTCCCGATTCTCCACAATAGCCTTCAGTTTGAGAAACAGGGATAGCGGTCACCTTCGAAAAATCATTTCCATTAGTAGTTACATATAATCCGTGAGTCATCGATCCAAAATAAACAACATTGGGGTTATTTGGATCAATAGCCAATCGTCCACCCCAGGCTCGACAATTAGCGTTAGGATCCATCTCGGTACCCTCTATGTTAAGTTTAGTGAAATGCATCCCTTTATCGGTCGACTTCAATAAATATCCTTTCCACGCCAGATAAATAATACTTGGGTTAGATTGAGAAATAGCAATCGCTTGCGCACCTCCACCACTTTTTGGTGAATCAAGCCCCGTTCCCTCCATAGTCATTTTGCTTATCAATGCACGCCACTCGCCACCATTTAAATTGGCATCCCAGATCCACGCACCATTTGAGTCGGTTCGTATAACTCTCGTGCCGTCAGGGGCTGTATCTATTCCGGTAGCAAATCCACCCGCACCCATCTTGATGGGTTTCCACACATAACCAAAATTAGAGGTTGTTCCGCACGGGTTTGCTGCAAACTTGATATATCCGTTACCTGAATAACCTGATGAGGTAGTTTGCTTCAGTCCAGAACATGCAGCATCTTCAGGCTGCAATGATACGGTTGTACTGGCTGCAGATGTAAAAATAAGTGTTAGCACTCCAACCACCACGAAGGCGATCATAAGCACATACGGCTTATCTTTTATATAAGTTTGTATCTTGTTTAGGCCACGCAATAAAATAGCTTTGGAAGGAAGCTTCATACTACTTATGGTACGCCTAGTGGCGATCAAGTGCAAACTGTCCGCTTACACAGCGTCTTGATCGGGAAGAATGTGTTCCTGCGCCAAAATATCTAAAATAAATCGTGCTGCTTCTTGACCTGACAACAAACCATCTACGACTATCAGATGATCAACATCACCTGGTTCTATCAATGTCAGTTGTTTAAAGTCATGTGCAACTGCCGCAGGCAACCCTTGTCTCTTGTGACTACTCCTGTCTGCGTATAAACCTTGTCGATCCCATTCTCGAGCGCGCTCTTCTGCGTCGGATTGATGTATATCGACATTGAGTCCTATTCTCAGGGCATCATTTTTAAGTGCTTTGTCAAAATAATCTTGTCTGGGGCCATATCCAATCACACCTTTGTCGACAACTGCGTCCTTGCCCTCATAGAGAATTCCCCCTATTCGTCGCTCAATCACTTCATGTGTTTTCTTTCTTTTTTGTTTTCTATCTCTTCCTTGCATACATTCTAGACCGTGTACTTCACTTTTAATAGCCTGTGTATCAACAAGCTCAGCGCGTAAAGCGGCAGCAACAATTTTAAGTGTTCGGTCTTCAAGCGCACCAAATGGCGCAGAACTCACCAGTAGAATAGGATCAAATTCGTGTGAATCATCTATTCCACCCACATGACCGGCATTAACATAATATTTAGGCATAAAGTATTATTATATACTATTACACAATTTTTGTTAATAAACGAAATGCATTCTAATCATCGAATGCTTGCGAAATTAAAGTGGAGCTGGCGGGTACTCCAGGATAATTGAATGCTTTAAATATGAAAATATGTGCTTACTGTAAACAAGGATTTATTCCAAGTAGTAATCACAATAAATGTCCATGATGTAGATATCAGGAAAGTAAAAATGTACTTTGCTCTAACTGTAAAGTAAATATACATTTCACAAAGTATGGTAGCTGCATACACTGCTCAAATAAAATACGACCGCGTAACGGAACAGGAAGATATGTTAAAAACGGATACATTATGTGCTTCTCCGGAGATCATCCAAGATGCGCAAACAAACGCAGTAAAAATATTTTTGAACATATTTTAGTCATGGAAAAAGCTCTTGGAAGATACCTATTTTCAGACGAAAATGTTCAACATAAAAATGGAATTAAAAATGATAACAGAATTGAGAATCTCGAATTATGGATTAAGCCCCAACCCTCGGGCATCAGAGCTTCAGACGCAGTCGAATGGGCGCGACAGATCCTGAAAAGATATGGTTGACCGATTAAAAATAAAATGACTCGAGAATAAGCTCAAGTCATTGTGGTGGAGCTGGCGGGTACTGCCCCCGCGTCCGATGGTTAACGTACGTATGGACTACAGGCTTAGTTTGTTTAAGAAGTTTCTTTGGCCAATGTAGCTATAAACAAACAAAATACTATTTGGCCGCAGCCCTGAGGCTTAGACAAACATAGGGGCAACTATGTTTGTGGCAACCAGAAAATATATAGCGCCTATTTACTCTATCTGGTGTTGAGTAAGAAGCGGCAACCTAGAAAAATTAGGCTGCTAGTGCGAATGCAGCTTGTTGGTTGAATGACGCACCTAGGTGAGCCAAACTAGCCTTGAGTGATTCGCGAGTTTCAGATAATTTGTCTGCAACTATGTAATTAATCCAGCTAACGTGTAGATCAATCCGGCCTGCCCTATACGCGTGTTAAGGTCCAACGTCGAGCTTAAAATTCAGCCCCACAGAACTATTATTATACACCTATTTTACGCTTATGTCTAACGTTGGATGCGTCTTTGTTGTAGATTGATAACTGGTGCAATCTGCCGCGTTGGCCAATACGCCTGAAAATCAGCATCACTCAGTGGTAAGAACCCGCCAAAATCTTCAAGCGTTGGGATATCTACATCTACCGGAGAGTCGTACACCGAGCTGCATGTATCATGCCCGGTAGTCAATTCGCCCATATACCCGTTGAGGACTGCCTCACGAACCCTATACAACAACTTGTCACCGGTTATAACATTACTTAACTCTTCGATGACCATGATACCTGCTCGACTAAAAAAGCGTTCTGGAAGTACTTGATTATTGTAGTGAGCGGCCAATCGAGGATCATAGCCAACACCCATAATACCGTCAGCAATACCCCGTTGCTCAAGTATACGAATGACGGCATCGAAAAAGTCTTGAGCTTCTGGAGTGTAACTGTCGACTTCTGTTCTTTCTGCTACGCGCCTTTCGGTTGCCAGGTGCCATATGCCATAACCTAGATAACGTCCCATTTCGTAAGCTGCTGATAATACAAATGCAGCTTGTTCTGAATTTTCGGAACTCAAATTGAGTACTGAGTCATGCAATAGATAGTTTTGGACGGCATCGACCATGCTCGGATGAATACTAATTTGCCCTGAAGGCAAGGTAAAAGCATCGTGTAAGCTGGTTAATTTTCGGTCAACTTTTTTTGGAGCAGCATCAGCCGTAGCAAAGCCACCCAGTGTACAAATAGAGACGTCTGCCTGCTGAAAACTATGTTCAATAATAGTGGCCGTGGGCTCTGGAACGGCAAACGTGTCACTCAGCAGCTGATGAACGGATTG
>CAYXHO010000031.1:0-5519 GCA_964465215.1 uncultured Candidatus Saccharibacteria bacterium
AGCGCCCTCAAGAACCAGGGGTACGAGATTAGCCGGGTTAATGTGGACGTAGCCGACTACAAAAAGGCTCGCGCCGACCGTCTGGCTCAAACTGCAGAAGAGTGGATGAAACAAGTACAAGAGAGCGGTGAAGACATGGCCCTCAAACCCATGAATGCCGCCGACCGACGTACGGTACACAAGCTGGCCGGTGAATATGGCCTGGCCACTGAGTCAGTTGGCGAAGGTCGTGACCGACACATTGTCCTCAAAGCCAGCAAATAGTTTGACAAACTTAGCTAAGTTAGCTAACATTAAAATATGAAAACTGTTTCTATTCACGATGCCAAAACGAATCTTAGTAAATATATAGCTGCCGCAAAAAACGGTGAGCCTATTTATATCGGCAGTTTCGGCCAACCAGAGGTGGTCCTTACTAAGATCAAACCCCGTAAAGAAGGAAAGCGCGACTTTAGTGCATTAAAAGGTCTCGCCACAGAACTTCCAGAATCTTTTTCTGAAGAAACTGACAAAGAAATTGCCGATATGATGACTATCGGCGACCTATAAGTTCATGCAGGTTTGTGTAAACTCATGAAATTGTTACTTGATACTAATATTATTATCGCCCTTGCAGGTGACTTTAATAAACTTGGCAAAAAGACACAGGATCTACTATCTAATACAGACAATATTCTTACAATGAGTTATTTCTCGTTGATGGAAGTCTATATTAAAAACAGGCTCGGTAAGTTGCCCATAAAAGATAATTTTATTGATGAACTGCAAAACGCAGGAATCGAACTACTGTTGCCAAGTATTGCCGAACTACATAACTATTACATTGTCGACGGTGCAAATAAAGATCCTTTTGATAATTTCATACTTGCGCACTGTGTCAGCACGAAACAAACTCTATTAACGTTCGACAAAAAGCTGCTGCAACAAAAAAAGGTCAAGACGTACGACGGGCGCATGTAGTGTAAACTTCTAGGGTTTGTTCGGCCATGCGCTGCCAGGAGTATTTCTCGAGCTGTTCTTTCTCGCGTGTCACCAAGTCTTTTACGAAAGCTGTGTCATTCAAGACGCGTTCAATCTTCATGGCCATGTCGTCAACATCGGTTGGGTTAAAGAATAGGGCAGCATTACCGTACACCTCTGGCAAACAAGTTGCATTACTGCTTACGAGTGGGCAGCCATGAGCCATGGCCTCGAGGCCAGGCAGGCCAAACCCTTCGCTCAGGCTGGGTAATACATATGCCTTGGCGTTTTGGTGTAGCCATTTTAACTGACCCTCGCCTACAAACCCTGGGAGGATAATGCGCTCGGCATACTCGCTTTTAGCGATCTTCTTGGCAAGCTTGGTAAAGTAGTGCTCCATCTTGCCAACCAGCACCAACTGTAACTTGGGATGCGACGGCGCCAACAGCTCAAAAGCTTGTACCAGTCGCTCAATGTTCTTGTGAGGGAAGGGGCTACCAGAGTGGAAGATAAACTCTTTGCCCACACCAGGCACAGCCTCAGCTTTGGCGGTGATTGGCGGTTCGCTTGACTCGTAGGTAACAGTAATCTTGGGCGCAGTGAAGGGCTGCAGTTTAGCAAGGTCGTCGGAAACGAACTGGCTCGGGACAATGATGGCTTTGCTTTTGCGGTGACTCCACCAAAACATAAAACGGTACAAGCGCATGCGAATAAAGTGAAATAGCCTGCTATGGCGGCCAGGGCGGGTGAAACGGAGCATGGTTAGATCATGGGTAGTAGTAACGATTTTTCCGAAAAATAACAGGGGTTGCTGGGTCATGGTGAAGTGCACGAGGTCCGGTCGTAAACTATATAAAAGACCAGAAAAACGAAATTCGTCAAGTGGGTTGATAGAAAACTGTGGATAAGAGCAGGGGAGGGTCGTAAAATTATTTGTAGAAGGTTTCCAGCTGTCTGTCAAATTGAGCAAAATAGTATATTTATTCACATTATCTAATTTTTGCAAATGTTCTAACAAGCGATCTGTATAACGACCAGTACTTGAGGTTCGATTGCGGGCATCAATGACAATATGCATACCAACAGTTTACAATGGAATAATGATACAGACTATTCAAGATAGAGCCGTGCGCTACGGCAAGTATGTTTTCTTAGGGCTCCTAGCATATGCCCCACTGCATATATTTATATCCATAGTAATCGGCGCAAACTTAGGCGGACTGAGTGTTCTTAAAATGTTCAAGGACATTGTACTGTTGTTCGGATTTTGTTTAGTATTTTTTTCGAGCATTACAAAGCCGTGGTTTGTGCGCTGGTTGCGCCAGCCGCTTGTTGTACTTATAGCTGCATACGCACTACTCACTACAGCCCTTGCCCTGCTCCGACCAACCGAGCTGGATGCCGAACTGTTAGGTATAACGTATAATTTACGTTTTCTCTTGTTCTTCTTGTATGGGTGGTTGTTAACGCGTTGGTACCCACCTGCACCCCTGTTAAAAACGGCCGCTAAAATAACTTTGATCACTGCCAGTGTAGTGGTGGGCTTCGGTCTGGTGCAGTATTGGTTTTTGCCCAATGACGCACTGACGCACCTCGGGTTTACCAAGGCTAACGGGGTCTTCCCGGCCTTCTTTATTGATGACAAACCCAACCTGGAGCGCGTGATGTCAACGGTGCGCGACCCCAACTCCCTCGGCTCATATTTGATCATCATCGCCTCCCTGCTGGGCACACTACTGCTGAGAGTACGAAAAGAAAAGCGACAACTCTTTGGAGGCGCGCTGCTAGCTACGGTACTTTGTTTATTCCTGACGTTCTCACGAAGTGCTCTGCTGGGGCTGCTGCTGGCTGCCATAATACTTGGAATAATGTTTGGACGCCAGCATATCAAACTGGCTCCAAAAACGCTGCGTACGGCCGCCCTGCTCGGCGTAGCAGCTGGTTTGTTGATCGCCGGCGGTTTGTTTGTTGCCAAAGACAGCTACTTTGTCCAAAACGTCATCTTCCACGCCGATGCCAGCACCGTCCAGGAAGACCCCAACCAGCTCCGGGTGCGCTTTGCCCAGGAGTCAGTACAGACTATCGTCGACCACCCTACTGGCCTCGGCCCGGGCACCGCAGGCCTCGCCTCCATTAAGAACCAAACCCAAGGCACCAAACTCAACGAAAATTACTATCTTCAAATTGCCACCGAAGTCGGCATCCTCGGTCTTCTCCTATTCCTGTCAATCTTAACTCTGACCGCCCGGCACACGTACGGAGTTGCACGGGGCAACATCTACGCCACAGCCCTGTTAGCCGCCTTTGCCGGCCTGGCCTTCACCAACCTACTGGTACACATATGGTCCAACGAGGCCGTCGCCTACACTTGGTGGGGGTTGGCTGGATTAGCAAACGTTCACAATCTCAAAAAGAGTAAGAATAACTAATCTGCAATCGGTGGAATTTTTGGCGGCCTGCCGTGGTACAAGATTGAATCTATGTAGTCGGTGCTTACTTTTTTGTTTCCTTGTATTCTTCGCCGTTCACGAATCAGATGGGGCGTATTGGCAAAAGCTTTAATAACTCCCTTAAAGTAAACGAGCCCCTTACCTTTAATGATACTACTAGCCATGAGACGGGCGGCTTGGTAGAGAAAATTTGGTCCATACTTCCAGTACAACCGAGCCGGCATATTCTTGGCATATAACATAAAGAAGTTCTTTATCGTGTGATACCGGGCAAAGTCACCCAGCTTAGAGCTCGTACCCCCTACATAGTGATACGCTTCGGCTTTTGGCTCATACCATACTTTCCAGCCAGCCAATTGTGCGCGGTAGCTAATGTCAACATCTTCAAAGTAGGCAAAGAATTCTTCGTCAAACAGTCCGATCTCTTTTAACATTTCTACACGGTATAAGCTTGCTCCGCCAGTAGCACCAAATACATACTCAGCCTTGTCATACTGGCCATCATCTTTTTGGTTGCGTCCCCGAGGAAAGGGCATAGCAAAAGTACTGTATTGGTCGCCGGTACTGTCTAAGAACTTTTTATCGAGGCGCATAAACTTTCCTGTTATTATCCCTGCCTCGGAGTGCTGTTCTGCAGCTTCAACTAAATGTTTGAGCCAGTTTTTATCGGCAATGGCGTCATTATTGAAGAGAGCTATATAATCTGCACCCTGCGCAATAGCATGCTTTATGCCTCGATTAACGCCGCCTGCGAAGCCAGCGTTGTCTTTGAACTTCAGAATCTCTGCCGATGGACAAGCTTTAGTGATTTCCGCTACAGAATTATCGGTAGAGCCATTCTCTACTACTGTAATGTGCGCTTTTTCCGATTGTGTACCAAGTGAAGTTAAGCATTTGCCAATATAATCGGCTCCGTTCCAGTTTGGAATAACCACAACAATCTTTGGTTTCATACTCATAATAAGTATTCTATAATGGATAGATCAGAATGGGTATCAAACATATATTTTCCAAGAAGAACCGAGCACTGCTCAGTGAGCTGGTACGTACTGACTTTAAGCTTCGGTACCAAGGATCTTTATTGGGTTACACTTGGTCATTGCTACGCCCAATATTCCTATTCATTATTATGTATGTTGTGTTCACAAAGTTCATTCGCCTTGGGGAAAGTATCCCGCATTACCCTATCTACCTACTACTTGGTATTGTACTTTGGCAATTTTTTTCCGACATGACTAACCAGAGCTTGAGTTCGGTAGTTGCCAGGGGTGATTTGATTAGGAAGATTAGAATTCCTCGCTGGATGATTGTACTGACTAGTAGCGTCTCTGCCTTAATTAATTTGGGCCTAAACCTACTAGTTGTTATTGGGTTAATGTTGATAAATAAAACACCGATTTCATTTTCTATGATACTATTGCCGCTGGCTCTTGTAGAAATTTATACCTTTGGACTAGGTTTATCGCTATTCTTATCGGCAGCCTATGTGAAATACCGGGACCTCAGCTTTATATGGGAGGTGTTGATGCAAGCCGCGTTCTATCTTACACCCATAATTTACCCGTTGAGTGTTATTACTAACCTCACGGTACAACGCCTGCTACTATTGAATCCAATAGCTCAGACAATTCAAGATGCAAGGAATGTTGTCGTCACCACGGACACTATTACTGTTGCTGAAGTATGGGGAAGCAGTTATGCTCGACTTTTCCCAGTGGCTATTAGCCTTATTGTCTTATTGATCGGAACGCTATATTTCAAGAAAGAATCTAAGTACTTCGCGGAGAATATATAGTGGTTGATTCGGACAATATAGCCATTAAAGTTACGGATGTGTATAAAACATTCAAGCTCCCGCACGAAAAGCAAAACTCAATCAAAGGCGCATTCATTAATGTATTTCGAAAAAATAAAACATACGAGAAGCAAAAGGCCTTGCATGATATCTCATTTGAGATAAAAAAGGGTGAGTTCTTCGGGATTGTTGGACGTAACGGTAGTGGTAAGAGCACCTTACTTAAACTATTGGCGGGAATATACTCCCCCGACTCTGGACACATTCAAATCAATGGAAGGCTAACACCATTTATCGAACTCGGGGTTGGCTTT
>CAYXHO010000031.1:5529-8904 GCA_964465215.1 uncultured Candidatus Saccharibacteria bacterium
GGCAGGGAGAACGTCTACCTTAACGGCGCCCTACTTGGTTTTAATCGAAAAGAAATGCTAGACATGTATGACGAGATTGTTCGATTTGCCGAACTCGAGAAGTTCATGGATCAAAAACTAAAGAACTACTCATCTGGCATGCAGGTTCGCCTAGCATTTTCAATTGCCATTAGAGCCGAAAGTGACATATTATTGATTGACGAAGTCTTGGCTGTAGGCGACACTATATTCCAGCAAAAATGTTATGATTATTTTCGTCAATTAAAGCGTGAGAAGAAAACAGTAATTTTGGTTAGTCACGACACTGCTGCTCTTCAGGAATACTGTGACCGAGCAATCTTAATTAACGATGGAAAATTGATATGTGAAGGCAAGACAAGCAGGGTGACGCGTAACTACATTGATCTATTAAATGAGAAAGAGGCAGCTCAAGTAGGAGTAGAAACTAAGAAGTCGGCACAGGAAAAGGTACGCTGGGGGACAGGTGACATTACCGTCGAAAAACTTCAGGTCTCAAGCCCTGAAAGCAACCAGAAGCGCAAGTCTTTTACGGAAAATGACAAGAATATAGTTTTTAACGCCACGTTCCAAGCAAAAGTCGATACTGAACGGCCGGTCTACGGTCTAACCATAACCGATACCACTGGCCGGAGTATATTTGCATCTAATACTTTGCTTGAAAAGATAGAGACAAAGACCCTCGTTAAAGGTGATTCAGTAAGCGTTATCTGGATTGTGCCCAACATCTTTAATAACGGAGATTTTTTGGTTTCGCCAGCGGTCGCGAACCGACTAGGATCGGTCATTTACGACTGGCGGGAGGCAATGGTCACTATCCGTGTTAACAAGGAGCTACAATCAGCGGGAAGCGTTAATGTTGGAAAGACCATAACAATAATCTGATGGAGGGAACGACAGGCATGTCCGATGCTAAGAGCAAATCAATGAAAGATACTGGTGAAAGAATGATACCTGCTTACCATAAAGGGAAACTGGTTTATGGCGAGCATATCGTACGCTATGAGGCAGTTTTGCCAATTGTTAAAAACAAGACTGTACTAGACATTGCTTCGGGGTCAGGCTACGGTACAGAGATTATTGCGACACAAGCTAAGAAGGTTTTTGGTGTAGATGTCGATAAAGAAGCTGTAAAATATGCCACACTAAACTTTGGTAAGAAAAACATAGATTTCTTGCTCGGAGACGGAAAAGACATCCCCTTAGAAGATGGAACCGTTGATGTTGTTACGAGCTTTGAGACACTTGAACACATAGAAGACTATAATCATTTTATGGCTGAGGTTAAGCGAGTTCTGAAACCCGATGGACTATTGGTACTATCAACTCCCAACGATGTGGAATTCCCGGAAGGAGCACATTTTCATCTACATGAGTTTGAACAGAAAGAACTAGAATCATTGGTTGGTAAGTACTTCAAAAACACTAAACCATACTTTCAAGCAACCTGGATTTACAATGCTATCTTAACGGAATCTCAGATGAGCACTGAAGTGCTCGTCGACATTCCAACGCGTAATTTGGCTCCAGTTAATACAGACAAGGCGCTATACTTCTTTATGTTGTGTTCCAACCGAAAGATCAGTGAAGAGGTTCTGCCACTGTCAGCCATCTCCGAGCACTGGAGCACGCGAAAGACACTGGAGCACAATCAAGAAATGGATGCTTATATCAGGAAGACCATCAAACACTATCAAAAGATTCTAGAAGCCAAAGAAGATCAGATCGAGAAACTGATTGCGGCAGCTTCAGAACCAAGACCAGAACCTGAGGAGGTTAAAAAGTCCAAGGTCCGGAAGCTTATTAAGAAGGCGTCTAAATATGTAAAGCAACAGTCGATCGAAACACCCCATGATTAATAAGCATAAAATCAAAGACAAAGTTAAGCGTTATATCCCTGCGCGGGTGAAGCGCTCGTTAAAGAAGTTACGAAGTGCACAGGAGTTTACCTACCAAGACTGGATACAGAATACGGAGCCGAAGTTATTCGCTCGGCCAAATAAATCGAGTAAGATTCAGATTTCAATAATCGTTCCATGCTATAACACCCCAGAAAAATACATAAAACCACTTGTAGAATCCGTTGTAGGCCAGACATACCCCCACTGGCAACTAGTTCTAGTGGATGGATCCACTAGCGAAGAATCGAGTATATTGATTAAGTCAATTGCTACAACAGATAATAGAATCACAGTTGTTAATGTTGGGAAAAACCTGGGTATTGTTGGAAATACAAATAAGGGCATCAAGAAGGCTAAAGGGAAGTACATTGCTTTTCTAGATCACGACGACGTATTGTCTATTAACGCTCTGAATGAAGTTGTGTTGGTGCTTGAATCACACCCCAAAACAGACATAGTTTACTCCGATGAAGATAAGCTGAGTGATGATGGAAGGGTTCGCTCTTTGCCTTTCTTCAAACCCGATTGGTCGCCAGAATTGCTATTGGGCGTAAACTATATAACTCACTTTGTCGTAGCACGGAAGTCACTGGTAAATAAAGTAGGAGGTCTACGAAAGGGCCTTGACGGTGCCCAAGACTATGACTTCCTGCTCCGTTTCACCGAACAAACCAACAATATTGTTCATATCCCCAAGATCCTGTATCACTGGCGGCTGGCCGATGGTTCGACATCAAAAAATACATCCGAGAAGAATTACGCCGACACTGCCGGGCAGCGCGCTCTTAAGGATGCAATGAAGAGAAGAGGTGTAAAAGCTAATATAATTGAAATACCAGAGCGACCAACAAACTATAGGGTCCAATATGTACTGCCGAAGGCAGAACCCAAAGTTTCAATAATCATCCCTTTCAAGGATAAATCTGAGCTGCTAAAACAATGTGTTGGCAGCATTCTGGAGAAGACGACCTACGGGAATTATGAAATATTGTTGATCTCTAATAATAGCCAAGAACAAGCACTATTTGACTACCTCGAGCTCCTTAAGGACGAGGTGCATTGCAGGGTATTTATTTGGGACAAGCCTTTCAACTACTCAGCCATAAATAACTTCGGACGAAAACAAGCAACGGGTGATTACCTTATTCTTTTGAACAACGATACAGAAGTAATATCACCAAATTGGATCGAAGAGCTTATCGGAGTAGCATCTCAACCAGGAGTTGGATTAGTTGGTCCGATGCTATACTACTCAAACAAAACTATCCAGCACGCAGGGGTCATTCTTGGCCTGGGTGGAATGGCCGGACATGTATTTAGAAATAGACGCAATAATGAATGGACTGACTTTGGTATGCCCTGCTGGCCACGAAATTACCTGGCCGTCACAGCAGCATGCGTTGCTGTTTCAACTGCAAAGTACGACGAAGTAGGGGGTTTAGATGAAACATTTATT
>CAYXHO010000032.1:0-2921 GCA_964465215.1 uncultured Candidatus Saccharibacteria bacterium
TGCAAGGAACGTATAATTGGAATAGAGTATTGTTCATATTTTCAGTAATCACCATGTCTGCAATACTTTCAACGCTAGCATTCAGAAAAAGAGATATTACGACTTAAGGAGGATATCAATATGCACGTAGATATAGTGGCTGACAATAAAAAAATTACTGCTCATGCAAAGGCAATACTCAAAGGACCAACTTTAGACGGCGGAGTAGCAGAATTTACTGAGTATGATGTCGATGGTTGGAAATACGTGCATATAAAACTTGTCGTTAAAGGTGGGCTTGAACCTGGCAAACATGCAGTTCATATTCACGAAAAAGCAGCTTGCGATTGTGACGGCTTCAAATGCGCTGGTGGTCATTTTGACCCAGGTCCAAACGGCAACACCGACCCCGATGCCAATCACGGCTATCATAGCGGCGATCTACCAAGCATAACAATAGACGCAGACGGCTCAGGGGAACTTCAAGCTATTTCTACCCGATTTACGTTAAGTCCAGGTCCTGTTTCTATTTTAGACGCGGGATCTGCACCTGATGGCACATCGATCATGATTCACGGGAATCATGATCCCTATACTGCTGGCGAAAGTGGATCCGGACATAGCGGTGGACCACGTCTAGCTTGCGGAACCATAGAAAAAGAAGATTAAACAAAACTCGGCTATACTAGTCAGCTAGCTTACTCTGTTCGGCGCGCCACTTTGCTATCTCGGCATGATTACCACTCAGCAAGACTTGTGGGACTGTCATGCCCTCAAAGACTTCGGGACGAGTGTACTGAGGAAACTCTAATGTCTTACCGTCACTAAAACTTTCAATAGCAGCACTCGTTTCTCCCCCTAAAACGCCGGGTATTAAGCGAACAATACTGTCTATAACAGTCATGGCTGGCAATTCACCGCCGGTCAATACATAATCGCCAACCGAAATTTGCCGATCGACTACAGTTGTAATACGTTCATCATAGCCTTCATAACGTCCACAGATAATAATCAAGCCTCTACCGTCATCAGCAAGTTCCTGTGCTTTAGCTTGTACCCATCGTTCGCCACGAGCAGTCATTAGTAAGACTAGAGCATGAGGATCGTTCTTTTTGGCTGACTTAACTGCCGCAAACAATGGCTCTGGCTTTAAAAGCATTCCATCACCACCGCCATAGGGTGTATCATCGACTTGCTGCCGAGGACCAAGCCCAAAGTCACGAAGATTAATGTATCTTATATCTAGGTGCTGTTTATCTTGCGCCTTCCATAACATACTGGCATTCATGACTCCCGGAAACATATCGGGAAAAAGTGTAATTACTTGTATTTTCATATTATTCTTGTATTATATCATTTCTTATTACAAAAAGAACCCGATTTTTCGGGTTCCGTTTGTCACATAAAGCTCCCAATGGGGGTGCCACTGGCTCGCAAGAGCTTGAATCGATAACAACTTTGAAGTTTTCGTGGATTCGTTTTGCTATTTCTCTTGTTTTTGTCTTGATTAAGACTAGCGCTATTGTACCTCTAGATGTCTAGGTCGTCAAGATCCTCGAGCTCGCGTCGAGTCTTCTTGGCAATGTCACTTGACTGATCAGCTTCAACATCGTCAGTTTCTTGTTGTGCATCATTAGTATTTTCGACGTTATCATCAGAAAGTTGAGAGTCATCACTACTCGTATCATCATGATGGTCAGAAGGTGCAACAGTGCGTACTGGTTTTTCATACCCTTCAGGACCATTATCAACAATTTTTAAATTGTAACGTGCGTCATTTTTGGTTCCCAATGCCCGAAGTAAGGTGCGTAAACTTTGAGCGGTAGCGCCACGCTTGCCTATTATGCGACCGAGATCTTCAGGGTCGACAGTAAGTTCAAGCAGCACTCCTTTTTCATCTATTCGTCGTTCGATGACAACTTCGTCAGGCTTACTTACCAGTGATTTAACAATGTATTCCACAAAATCTTGATCGATATTGCTACTCATGAACGGAAACTCCTGTTTAATCTGACTTCTTAAGTATAGCAAACTTGTCATTAAAACAAGCCTGGGCATCTATTTGCCCAAACTTGTCATGTACTCTAACGTGCGTCTATTCTGTTGCTGGAGCTTCAGCAGTGTCTTCGGCAGGTGCTTCAACGACAGCTTCTACTGCTTCGTCGGTGGTTGGCTCTTGGGTGTCTACCGGTGCTTCTTCCTGTACTTCTTCTTTGGTCTCTTCTTGAGGCTGGTTCTTACGAAGTTTTTCAGCATTACGAATAGTACGACTGCGTTCGTCAGAAAGAGTTACCCACTTAGGAAGTGTAACACCTTCTTTTTGAAGCAAACGAGCAACACGGTCAGATGGCTGAGCACCATTGCTCAAGTAAAAACTGGCCTTTTCAGTATCGACAGTGACAGCCTTAGTGTGTGGGTCATAGTGACCGATTTGGGCTACAACCTTACCGCTGGTTGGTGTAAGGTGTGAGTCCTGAACGACTACACGGAACATAGCATGTCCCTTACGTCCAGTTCGTTGCATTCGAATAGCTAACATAGGTGAGTAATCTTCTCTTTCTGTATCTTCTTAGATTAATAAAAAACTCTGGACTTATTTTACAGATTACGACCTCTATTGTCAACTATAGTCACGTTTAGAATTCGACGACTTGTTGAGCTGCCAATATTTCTGCATTTTTTACGCCCTCAACGGCGCTAATGGCATGGATGGCATGAGCCTGCTGATCAGTCTTTTTGAGCGTAATGTTATATGAATATTGCAGTAAACGATTTGAATCAGAATAGTTTACATTAATGAGTGAAATCTTCTTAAATGTATTGCGTAAAATTGCTTCTAGATCTTTTTGACTAACTGTTTGTGCATTAACGGTAAGATACAACACTTGTTCTAGCTTGATAAGAGATCCATTGAAAAGAACATCCATGATCATGGAATAGCT
>CAYXHO010000032.1:2931-8711 GCA_964465215.1 uncultured Candidatus Saccharibacteria bacterium
TCGAGTTTATCAAGTAGTAGTGCTGCCAAACTGGTCATAACACAGCCAATTACAGCGAGCGTATAATCGCTGGCACCGACTGCCAGACCAACAACAAGAGATAAAAATATAAATGCTGTGTCCTTAGGGTCTTTTACAGCAGTTCGGAAACGTACCAATGTGAATGCGCCTAATAATGTGAATGCTCGAGCAACATTACTGCCAATAACCATCATGACTAACGTCACAACCATTGCTACCATCACTATAGAAAAGGCATAGGAAGCAGAGTACGAAATACCCTTGTGAACTCGCTTATAGGTCTTCGCAACAATTATCCCTAATACGAGCGAAATAAGCAGGTTTAATGCAATATCAGGAGCTGCACTAATAGACGGAGATTCGACAACTTGATTTAAAAGACTATTAAAATCCATATGTTAACTCTTAGTATATTTGAAAATGCGAAATAATCGAATCACAATATTTTGAAACTGGTACCATGGACAGATTATATCTTCTTATAATATCGACAACGAATTTGGGTACATAGCGATCGAATTTAATTTCCACAACACTTTTGCCCTGGGTCCAATAACCAATATGTGTCGGCTGGCTAAAATCAACTTTATTCGTTAAGGTATAACGCAAATTGGAATCTATAGTAATGCGCAGCCCGGGGTACTGCAAAGAATGAAACGCGAGTCTATTATACGAATTAAGCAACGCAGGTCGAATCGTATCGTGTAAAATACCATATCGCCATTCGTCAACTACCGTCGATTTTTTTTCAATAGGCTTCCCACTAATGAGCATTCGAGCATCTTCAAACTTAATCGGCGTACGTCGCTTAAACACTACATCACTTTTCTTCTCTTTTACTTCTAGAAAAACGTTATCGTCTTGCTGGGGATGTGCAATATATGACCGAATACGGAATTTTCTTCGATGTTCATTGCCATCTATCTTATTGTAGAATGCCTGCCAGTCAATGGTGTCAAAATACACGCTATAAATTGCGTACGGCCCGTCACTTGAAAATCGGTCATACTCTAAATACTGAAGAAACTCAGGTATAAGCACTGCAGCCAGATTGTTTGGTACAAAATACTTCAATTCGTGTCGCTGGAAGACCATTAAGGAGCTGGTGGCAATATTTTTTGTAACATGATGTCTTCTCATTTTTTTTGCCTCTTTTTAGCTTTCTTTTGATATACCCGCTTAACTTCTAAGACTGTTTGAAATTTACGCATACAAAACACCCCAAGAACAATTACCGACACCCCAACCAACATAGCTACCAGCACTATGGCGCGCTGTTTCTTTTTTGTAGAAACAATTTTTTGGCTAGTAGCAAACTGCTCGGCTTCTTTCTTAGAGACTTCGTCTTTTGAATCAGCACTGCCTGACGAAGCTCGTGAACCATCGGCTACATTCTCATTTTGCTTAGTTTTGTCTGAGGTATTTGTTGTCGCAGTATTCTGATTCGATCCTAAGCCCGTGTTGCTTGATGTTGGCGCAGCGCTTTGATTGCTCGTTGAAACGGTGTTAACAGAAAGAACCGGGTAACTTATGTCGGAGCAATTTGTACCATTAGATTGCACCGCGTTTGCAACTCCAGGGGTTCCTCCATCCGAAGCGCTAGCCGACCAACAGCCAGGTGTTGATTCGTTGGCCGTATTTCGAACTAGGCTTAAACTTGGTCCGCCATTGCGTGGTGCCGTTGGCCAACCGCCACCCTCCACATACGAGACCTCGCTCATGACCTGACCACTTGCATTGACGATTCTAATTAACTCTCCCGATCCACGCAATTTACCGACATATTGTCCGGCTACCGATACTCCAGGATAACTACTGGCAAATGATTGAGCATTTCTCACCAGCACCAAACGAGCTTTACTGGCCAATGTTTTAGAGGCAGGAAACGTGTACTGTACTCCGGCCATCGTCCAGCCGCCCAAACTCACGCTAGCATCACTTCCATTATAGATTTCAATAAACTCTCGTGATCCATCTCCAATGGGATCATACATAATTTCGGTTATACGGACTTGACTACCGGCAACTGCCGAAGCACGAGGCGGCAAACTATTAATACACAGCAAACTTACTAGGCTACAAATTAATAAGGTGGTTAGGTAATGTCTATACACAATATAGTTGTTTATATACGTGCAGTATACAAATTAGGCTATTAGTATGTCTACAAATATCCATATGCGGTATGATGCTATTATGCAGCGATGGCGAAACGGTATCTTGTTTATTGTCCTTGTTATAGGTGTTGTGATATTTGCTAGCCTATACAAGTCATCTCAGCTAAACCAGCAGGAATACCTAGATAATAACTGTGCAGTTCTTACCTCTCGCCAACTTAATGCCGAACGTTCACTTGCTGTAATTCTCAGTGAAAAATCTGTCCTTGCATTACGACTAGAAGGTGAAAAAAACTTTAGTCCACCCGGAGGTCACATTCAAGCAGATGAATCACCAGAAGAAGCCCTTAGCCGTGAGCTTCAAGAAGAACTTGGCATTACCGTAACTACTGCCAAATTGAGACCATATAAAACATACTGTGAAATCATTGGTGCTAATTTCAGACAACGAACACGTCTATTCTTCATAGACTCTTGGAACGGATCGTTTTCAACTCCATCAACAACAGAATTAAAATGGGTATTCTCTTCGTTTGGGACCGACTCAGATGCTGACACAGAGTTACAGAAACTCATTCAGTATCTACAGCAAGACAAACTTATTAACTAGATTGACTACGATATGCTTCTAGAGCTACTTCGGCAGCCTTTTGCTGACCGGCTTGCTTGCTTGGTCCAGTACCCTCACCCTTAAGTTTGCCGTTCACGAAAACACCGACGGTAAATACTTTATCGTGGTCTGGGCCTTCTTCGCTGAGCACCTTATAGACGGGGGTTGCACCATCCTTACTTTGGGCGGCTTCTTGAAAATGCGATTTTGGATCCATCCACGAACCTGTCTGGAGAATTTCTTCGAAAGTGACAATTAAACTTTTATGGATAAAGTCACTGGCCGCCTGATAGCCTTGGTCTAGATACAATGCGCCAATAACTGCTTCGTAGCTATTGGCTAAAATCTGCGCCCGAGCACGTTCAGTACCACGTTTTTCGCCGCGGCTCAGACGTAGTAGGGGTTCAAAGTCAAATCGACTTGCAGCCGCACTAATACTTTCAGTACGTACCAACGCGCTACGCCAGTTCGTAAGTATTCCTTCTGGTTCACTATAATTCTCAAATAAATAACTAGTAACTACCAATTCAAGTACAGCATCACCCAGGAATTCCAGACGTTCATTGTGCTCACTAACAGTCTTGCGATGCTCGTTGACATACGATCGGTGCGTAAAAGCAGTAATCAGTTTTTGAATATCGTGGAAGGTTACATCAAGTGTTTTAGCGGCAAAAGTTACGTACGGTGATTGATCCATATAATTTAGAGTCCTAATTTCTCATTGCGGATTTTCTTGAGAGCCAAGAGAATCAACTTTTGAATATCATCATATTCAATCTTATCAAGCGCTTCGCTTGCAGGAAACCACTTTATGCCATTCATCCAGTCTTCAGGAGTAATGTCATCAGTGTCGCCTAAGGCTTGAATGAGGAATATCTCGGTAGTCATTAGTACTAAACTGTTCGTTCGTCGGTATCGAAAATTGATTTTACCCAACCAATTTAATACCTGCATTTCTTTAAGGCCGGTTTCTTCCCCTACCTCACGCTGAGCAGTTTGCTTGGCTTCTTCGCCTTCTTCAATATGACCTTTAGGAATTGTCCAGCGATCTTTGGCATCTTGAATCAGCAAAATCTCAATATTTCCACCCTTGTTACGGCGAAACACCACGCCACCAGCGGTAGGCTCTCGCAATACTTCACTTATAGCCGGACGACGCTTTACATACTTCTTAAGACTCGGGAACGATTTCCCTTGAAAAGGTTTAGGAAATGATGGTTTTCCAGGTTTTTTCATGTTGTTACTTCTTTCTGAGGAGCTGCAAAGACCAAACAGTCAGGCAAATCTAGCGCACCTTCGTCTCGTTTCCGCAGTGCCGTACCGAGTACGCCATTGATAAATTTAGAACTATTTTCACCACCAAAGGCTTTGGCTAGTTCTACTGCCTCGTTAATGACAACTTTAGGCGGTACATCTTTTTCGCTCAATAATTCATACAAACTGAGGTGTAAAACCATACGATCCATGCGAGCAATCTGAGAGATTGGCCACTCTGGAGCAATTGGTTGCAAAATAGCGTCTAGTTCATCTGAGCATTTTGCAGCACCTTCTGCCAAACGCGCAATAAATGCCTTATCGTCAACGGTTTCATCGTAACGGGTTATGTTACGATCAAGGATTTCTTCGACATCAATATGCTCATCACCACAATCACGACGAAAGTCGTATTCGTAGAGTGTCTGGAGGGCCAATATACGGCCGAGGTGACGGTTCGATGCCATATTGTTAAATCCTATCTGCTACAGCACGAACACTGTAGTCATAACCATTATAGCTCAGCAAGCTTACTATTTGCTGAGAGATTTGCCGCTTTCGCGTCGGGTCGTAAAGGCCTTGACTGGTGATTTACCATTAACCACGCGGGCTAATTTAAGCACAAGGTGACTTCGGCGGGTGCCGGTGCGTCGGGGACTGGTTCGCTTCTTTGGTTTACCCATAGAAAAACAGAACTCCTATGTATTACTTTAGTAGATTGCTAACAATTATACCGTATATTACCTCTGAAGACAAGGACAATACGAGTGTCCACTACTATTGACAAAGCATATGCTTTACGATATAATTGTCCGGTTATGAAAGACAATGTCATCAACGCTCAAGAACGCTTTGAAGCACGCCGTACCGGCCCAACTCTTGTTGACCGTTTAGGTAGTGCCTATAATAGTGCAATGATTCGTCTTGGTGGTTTTGGTCAAGGCATTTGGAAGCGACCTGACTCTGAAAATTATATAAGAGGTCGTCAACGTATGTTTAAAATTGCCTTAGCTGCTACAACTACTCTGTTTACTATTCATGTTATCAATGATAATAGCGATAAAATGGATAAACTGAGCGAAATACAGAACTGTGTTAGCGAACATCAGCCAGCCGGATCTGACTTGCGAGTACAGGATCTTAGCAATAGCGGAAGTGGCGAAGGTCCTCAATATGTAAACGGGTACTTCATCGCCGAAGGCGAAGGCATGACAACTCTTAGTTTTGATGCCGCTAAAGTAGCCGGTAGGGTTTTACGAGAATGTCTCGAAAACCAGTAAGACCACGTTCTCCATACGACAAAACTTCGTTCAGGATTACACCAGGTTTAGCGCAACCACTTGATCCTCGAGAAATTTCTTTAGCCGAACGGACTGGTCGTAGAGCGATGTATCTCTTACACCCAGAGCAACGTAGCGAGTCATTAGTTTCTATACATCAAAGACAGCAACGCAAGACACTAGGAACAGTTATTATTGCATGTACTTCGGCTATGAGCTTGGTTCTGGGCATTGCAGGGTACGAAGCAATACAGACTGCTCAAAATGAAGTCCGATCTCGTCAAGATTGTCAAGAATTTACCTTTGATCAATTTGCAACTGATGCCAATGCTGCAGCAGTTGCAGTTGCCGAAGCTATTCATGCAGATTCAGATTCATATCGTGCTATTGCTGATGATTTTTATAACGGCGATTCCGTTCGGCTATGTAATGCAGCACGATATATCGCGCAGGACCTTATTACTTATCGCACATTTCAAGACTCTGTCACCACAACCG
>CAYXHO010000033.1:0-8666 GCA_964465215.1 uncultured Candidatus Saccharibacteria bacterium
CAACACTTTCTACTTCGGGACTGGTCTTGAGTGCGGCAATCGCCTGACGAATGTCACTACTCAATTCTTTAATGTTCAAATCTGTTGCCATTGTTTCTCCTTATGCAAACGACTTTAGGTTCTGCAATTGTCGGCGTACGGTTAAATCCAATCTACTATTGGCTGTTTCACAGCGCACACCGCCAACTACAGAAGTATCTATTTCAGTTTCGACTACAACTTCCTGTACACCATCTTGGGTGCTAAAAATCTGGGTAATATGTTGAATCTGCGCATCATTAAGAGGATGGGCACTCGTTGCTCGAACATACAAACGACCATGCTTACTGAGCATGTACTTTTCAACCTCACGCATTATTGCCCGAGCATCAGCATGACGCCGTTCTTCAATGAGATAAGCTGCCAGCTTTTGAGCAATCTCTTGCTGCGATGCGCCAGCCTCCAGCTGAGCGACTAAGGTGCGGGCAATGTCCGTAATACTGGTGGTCATTTAGGCGCGCACCTTTCCAAGCGCTCGCTCAATGAGGCTCGCATCTTTTGTAGCATCTACTTTTTCGGCGATAATGACTTCGGTGGCTTCAGAAACTAAACTCAGCATTTCTCCACGAAGTGCCGTGCGAGCTGCCTGCATTTCGCGGTCAATGCGCGCTTCTGCATCTTTCAACATGGCGTCGACTTTTTTACTAGCCGATACTTCACCTTCTTTGACAATCTGGGAAGCTTCGCCCTGTGCGGCTGCCAATATTTCATCGGCTTTGGCGCGTGCTGCATGATGCATACTTTTAAGTTCAGCATCGAACTTTTCTTTGGCTGTTTGCATCTCCAAGCCTAATGCCACGCCCTTGTCGATGGTCTGCCGACGATTTTCTAGCGTATCTACAATACTCTTTAGGGCATACTTCTTTATGATAAAGAAAAGCAACAAGAATACTGCTGCTTGCAGCAACAATGCTTTGGCGTCAAGCCCTAGCACCGCTATGCCAGTCTTTTCTTCATTCGCTAACAGTAGTAGCGGGTTAAACATTATTATTCTCCATGGTTGATATATTCTGACTACAAATGTCGATCTGATTTAGCTCATGCTGAGATGAGCTACGAGGCACAGCGGAAAAATGCAAGCGAATCGTATCCGTGGATACGGTGAGTGCATTTTTTCGGTAGTAACGATGTAGATCACTCAGCATGAATGCAAATCCTTACTTGACGATGATAGCTGCTGCAAGGGTTAACAGCGCTGTAACCTCAATCATAGCCGCGATAATAACAACCTGGCTGGCTGCCTTACCGGCTTCTGGATTGCGGCCGATGGCGCGCATGTATGCCTGACCAACAAGGCCAAGACCCATAGCTGCACCAAACATGGCAAATCCAACCATGAATGATTTGCTGTTAAACGGACCTGATCCGGTAGCCGTTTCTGCAAGTTTTGTTAATAATGGTGCCATTGATATCTCCTTATTTATATATTTTGTTCCACTTGGGCCCATTATGAGCGATCAAGTGGGTATTAATTAATGGCTAACATCTCCTTCGACCGCCCCTACAACTGGGTCGACTTCGTGGGTAGGATGTTCATCATCATGAGAGTGGCTAATTGCCAATCCCAAATATGTAGCGCAGAGTACAGTAAATACGTAAGCTTGGATGCCCGCTACAAGCATCTCAAACACGGCAATAGGCAAAATGGTAAATGTTCGGAAATCTTTACCCAAGAAGGTAAAGATAGAAATCAATATTTCACCGACAGCGGTGTTCAGGAATAGACGCAAACTGAGGCTTAAGATACGAGTAAACTCACCAAAAACCTCCAAGATGCCAATAAACATATTGATAGGATTGAAGGGCTTGTCGGTAAAGTAATGTTTGAGGTGACCCATAAAACCGGACTCTTTGATAGAAAGGTACTGCACGGTAATGATAGCGATGATAGCAATCGCTAGAGTGCCATTGAGGTCAGCGGTAAACGGACGAAGCAGGGGAACATTCCCCTCAGCAGTACGCGCGAACAAGCCTGGACCGACAAATGGCATGAGACCCATTAGGTTACTAAAGATAATGAACAAGAAAAACGTCCCAAACAGTGGGGCGTATTGTACAGCTTTCTTGCGAGAACCGAGCGGACCTTCGACAAGATCAACGATAAACTCAACGATCATCTCAATAATTTGACTGGCGCCTCTCGCCACCTTTTGATGGATTTTAGTTCGAGCAAAAATAAGCCAGACGGCCAAAAGCAGCGCGCAAATTGCACCATAAATAATCGAGTTACTAATGGCAATACCGTGCCAATGTGTGACAACCTCAGGGCTAAGAGAAATATGCGGACCATCTTCGGAGGCAAACTGTAGGAGCGCACTTAACATACATCCTCCAAAGCAAAACACTTCGAGAATATCGTCGTCATGATAATGGCGGCGTTGGTAATACCCATTCAAGGGGTAGTATAGCAATCTTTTAGATTGTTACGCAAGGGGAGTATACTATGCTTATGATTACCTTGTATGTTTCCGAACAATGCGCCTATTGCCACATGGCCAGAGAATACCTCAAAAGTAAAAAACTAAAGTTCAAAGAATACGATGTTGGTGATAACCCTAAAGCGCTGCAATGGGTGACCGATCATATTGGTCAGGCCGCCACTCCAGTTATCGACATCAACGGTAATATCGTGCTGGGTTTTAACCGACCAGCCATTGACGACGCACTAAAAACTAGTCTGTAATATATATCACACCCCCACAAATAGCGTAGGCACTTTACCGAACTACGCTATTTGTAGTAAAATACGTAGGCTAGGAGTTAAATTATGAGCAATCTTACTGCGGTACCAGAGTTACCGTATAAACATCTTGCTGTTGTTCCTGCATCAGTAGCTGACCTCTTACTGGTTACATTTGATGCAGATCCACCGCTACCAAATACCGACCTCATTGCCCCTGAGCTTTTCGAACAAGATGCCAGTGAAGCGGTGATGACCTGTTTGTCTGCGGCTCATCTTGTTATAGATGCCGCCCGAGCAAAATTTCTTGGGCTTGAAAAAGCAAGCCTGGCACGACAAGACGAAGTTGGTGATCATGTACGTCGCGCAATACTAGAAGGTGCCTTAGAACGTCGAAGGCAGGCTACGCACTTTGTGGGAGCTGCAAATTCAGTGTTACACCGGGATTACATGGAAGACGTGAATACTGATGATGATCCCAGCTCATACCGAGATTCAACTCGCCAATACAACCAAACTGAAATCGCTGCGCTTAGAGAACGAACCATGTCATTCATTGGACAACCAGCGCTTCAAACCATAATAGCTCTTAAGCGAATACGAGTAGAAGGATTCCCCGAGCCTGTTCGCAGCGAAGCTGAACTGACGCTACGTGTAATGTATGACGGGGTGGATTTACAAACAAAACGTCGCACACACGCCGCGTAGTACACTAAACGCATGAGTTTTGAAGATTATAAAACTAAGGAAGCAGTCGTTATTGTCTATACTGGTGACAGCAAAGGCAAGACCAGTGCTAGTTTAGGTCTCATGGTTCGTGCCCTTGGCAACCGTTGGAGCGTTGCATTTATTCAATTCATCAAATATTGGGGCGTTGGCGAGCATGTCTTTATTCGCGATATCCAGTCGCTTTATAAAGATGACCTTTACTTTTATAAAGGAGGTAAAGGGTTTTATAAAGCTGGGGATTTGAGTCCTGAGCACATCAGTGAAGACCAGCACAAAAAAGCTGCCCAGCAAACCTACGACCAAGCCTACAAAGCTGCCACCAGTGGCAAATATGACCTGGTTATATGTGATGAACTGAATAACGCCGTACATGATGGACTCTTGTCGGAGATACAACTTAAAAAACTTATAACTGACAAATCACCAAAAACCAGTTTGTGCCTGACGGGCCGTAATTTTCCGGAAGCATTACTTGAGCTGGTTGATATTGCTACAGAAATGAAGAAAATTCGCCATCACTTTGACGACAAGTTCCTGGCAAATCCAGGCATTGACTACTAAAACTTAACTTCCTATTAGCAACGTTCGTCTATGAGAAGCGGTTGAAAACCATTGCCGGCAAGAATCAGCTGTCCAAGTGCTTCGCGCCGCCGATCACCCTGACACCCAGCGCCCTTACGCTCTGTCAGAAAGCGCGTCTGCATTTCGGTAGGAGCTACTCCGCGTTCTTGGGCAACATGCAAAATATGACGCGTTAAGCGCTCATCTTTGTGAAACATAAATACTTCTTGCAGTAAACCAAGTATCGTTCCTTCTTCAGGCTCTACCATTCCATCATGACGATGTGTGTTTAAGTAGTGAGCTTCTTCAAGGCGAGCAGTGACAAATCGCTGAGCTGTTGCCGTCGATTTATCAACTCTTCCCAATGTTCGGAGCACTTGCATTAGTGTAAAAGTATGCTGGGCATAGAAAAGCGTAGGGTCAACTCGACGACGCTCAAGTACTGCATCGACAAAACCTAACGCCCGCCGGATGTCCGCCTGGCCGCCAAACACTGCCGCTATTTCGGCAGCGGGTATCATTTAGTCAGCATCGTCAAAAACTTCATAAAATGGATACCGCTCTTCAAGTGCACTCAACAGTCTTTCGGCGTTCAAGTGCAGCATAGACCGCTCTAGTCGGTCATTAGATTTGCGTCGAGCAATAGCACACGACAGTGCAATTGTTTGGCTCGCAACCTTACCAACTTCTAATGCCGTGCCACACACCCTATTCACCACCTGAAATGTAGCTTTTGATTGTTCGGCTCGAGGTATCGATGACCCTTCCACCATATGTAGTACTTCTGTACTGATAGGTAAGAATGCAGATCCCGAAACATGATCTGGACGCGCTGTCTGTAATCGCTCGAGGGTTGTTTGGAGTGAACTCAGATCAGTAGACCGATCTACTTCGGCAGGAATGTGAATATTATTAAGCACATAAAAATCACCGGGATCAAAAAGAGTTGCTTCTTCATCATAACCGGGAAACTCGGGCACAGACAGTCGCTCAGCCGTGTCGGTCATAGAACTTTAGTATACCGATATTACCTACACTGTAAATTGTGTAATTGACTACGAACTTAGTTGCATCAAGACACGGTAAACACCTAGGATAGGATAATGACAGGTCGTCGACGTAAAGCTATCCGTGTTCTGCTTATCAGCATTGCTGCAAGTATATTAGGGCTGTTACAGCAACAAGGATATATCGAAAAATTTACCTCCACAGCTGTCACCAACCAACCTGGCCTATACCGGGTAACAACTTTTGTAGATGGCGATACTATTACCGTTGATATGAACGGTATTGAAGAGAAGGTACGACTCATCGGAGTCGATACACCCGAAACGCATGATCCACGTAAAAGCGTGCAGTGTTACGGGCAAGCGGCGTCGGCATTTACTAAAAACTTTATAGGCGCCAATAGAGTGCGCTTGGCGGCTGACCCTGAAAATATCAACCGCGATAAATACGGACGACTACTCCGCTATGTCTATCTACCGAGCGGCGAACTGGTGAACGCCGAGATTATTAAACAAGGATTTGGTTTTGCCTATGTGTATTTTCCATTTTCAAAAATGGAAGCGTTTAAAGCTTATCAAAAGCAAGCCGAACAACAACGTCTTGGTCTATGGAGTACATGCCCAGTGAATACCAACCAAGAAGGGCAGAGCAGTACTAACTAAGCCACGACTGCAATCGACCAAGTCGTTTCATGAATGTATCAAGCGGCCACATGATAAAACTCATTGCAAAAAAGAAACCAATAATCGGCCAACCGACAGCATAAATCATCGCACTTTGCAGCTTGCTCAGCGTGTAGGGCAAGGTAGTTAGCAAGCCTTGCTGCTGATGATAACGTCGACCAGTGTGACGCAGTTTTGTGTAGTACACCAATTTCGGAAAATAATGATACGCTTGGCTATAACTCACAAACCGGAGCTGCGGTATGTAGCGCACCACACCGCCACACGCTTGCAATACTATTGATACATCAATATCTTCATGAACTATGTCATCGTCCGTACATACCTTTAACCGTATGTCCTTCCAAGCAGTTCGGCGAATAGCCATATTTGCACCCCACATAACGGGAACTCGGTAAAAAATCTCAGTCCATAAAAAGTACAACCGACTCCACAGCGTAGTGCGTGGCCACCGAATTCGCGGCAGCAATAGACTGTAACTTGGTCCGCTTATTCCGGTTAGCGAAGCGTCACCTTCAAAAGCTGCTCGAACTGTAGCCACCCAGTTAGGTAATAGTTCGCTATCAGCATCGATGCGCCCCAAAATGTCACTATGTGCTGCATTAAAGCCAGCATTGCGAGCAAAAGCTTTGCCTTGTCGCTTTTCACGAACGACTCGTACAAAATCAAATTGTTGCGCCAAAGCTACCGTTTTATCGGTGCAATTGTTATCAACCACGATTACTTCGTCGGGTTTTTCAGTTTGGGCGGCAATTGCTTGCAGACAGGCAACAATACGATGTTCTTCGTTATAAACTGGTATAATTATTGCAACCGTTAGCGTTTTGCGTAGCCGCGCCATACTTAGAATAGTACCAAATGACACGAAGAAGCCCTATAAAACGAATCATCCCATCTGTCAGCCAAAGCGAGCTGAATGCTGAACGCCGCCTGCTGCGCGCCCATAAAGGCGACCGAGAAGCACGCCGATTTTACCGCTTACTTCGCCATCTCCGTTTTGAACGACCGCGGGCTTGGTGGCGTGAACAACGTTGGTGGACCAAACTGGGTTGTTGGATATTAGCCATTCTCATAGTATTTGTTGGGTCAGCGTATGGCATTGCCCAGTGGTATATCATCAGTCAACGACATAAAGAGTTTAAGTTCGGCGCCACCTTTATTCCTAGCTACGCTCGCTACTTCGACCTCGAACCACAGAGTACGCTACAGGCTATGATCGACGACCTGGGGATCCATCATTTCCGCCTGGTCAGCTATTGGGATGAAATCGAAAAAACTCCTGGAACGTACGATTTTAGCGAACTTGATTGGCAATTCCAAAAAGTTGCCAACGCCGGTGGTACTGTTTCACTTGCGATAGGGTTACGTCAACCACGTTGGCCGGAATGCCATATGCCCAAGTGGGCCGAAAACACCCCTAAAGAACAGTGGTATCCTCAACTTAAGACCTTTATAGGTAAAGTTGTAGAGCGTTATAAAGACCACCCCTCTCTAGATACTTATCAGCTTGAAAATGAATATTTCCTCAAAGCCTTTGGTATTTGCCCCGACCACAGCCGTGACCGCCTAGTCGACGAGTTTAACTACGTCAAACGCCTCGATAATAACACCCCAGTTATTGTCACCCGCAGCAACAACGCCCTGGGTTGGCCGCTGTATGCTCCGATTCCGGATATATCTGGAGTTTCAATTTATAAGCGCGTCTGGGATAAAACCATTACCAAACGTTATTTTGAATATCCATTCCCAGCTTGGTTCTACGCATTCTTAGCCGGTGGAACTAAAATCCTCATTGGCAAAGACCTCATAGTCCACGAACTCCAAGCCGAACCGTGGGGCCCAGACAAAGGTATTACTGAAATATCTATTGAAGAGCAAAACAAATCACTTAGCCCTAAACGGCTAACCGACCGCATCAAATATGGCAAAGCTACCGGCATGCGTGAAATAGACCTTTGGGGTGTCGAGATGTGGTACTGGCGCAAAGTCAAACTGCACGATGACAGCCTCTGGCAAGCAGGTAAGGCTGCCATCCGCGAACAGCAGTGTTATGACTGCTATATCCCTAACCGGTAAAAGTACCTACCGGACTATCTAAATCATCACCAAACATCCCTAAAGAAGATCTAAATGTTTCATTGCCCAATATAACTTGATGCAAATGTTCACAAACTGCACCAACCCCTATTGCACCTAGCCCAAACCACATACCCGGAACTTCTAACATACTTCGGGAGGTTCCGGAAATTTCGCGTAACAGAGTTCCAATTATCGCAGCGTCACCGATTGTACATAGAGCAACCGCCGAGCCACCAAACACCGTTTCTAAGGTTTTATCTATAACTCTATCAATTCGATCGCTTCGTTCTGGATACATTATAAATACTATACTATCTTTTTATAATATTGCAAGCTAACTCTCACTCAGGTACAATAGGGTAATGGCAAAGAAAAAATCGAGCCCTGACAAACTCATTAGCAACCGCCGAGCCCGTCACGATTATACGTTGGCAGACGGAATTTTGGTCGGGATTATGCTGACTGGTGCCGAAACCAAAGCCTTGCGTAATGGTCACGGCCAGCTTCGTGGTGCCTATGTGACCGTCAAAGACGAAGAACTATGGCTCATTAACGCTACTATTTCAGGTACCGCCGGTATACGCATAGCCGAAGATGTCCAGACTCGAAGCCGGAAACTTCTGGCCAAACGAAAAGAAATAGACCAACTTATCGCTGCAAAGCAGCAAGGCCAAACTATTGTACCGCTCGAGATTCTGACCAAAGGTCGCTACATCAAAGTCCGTATCGCTGCCGGGCGGGGCAAAAAACAATACGACAAACGGCAAAATCTTAAAGCACGCGACCAAAAGCGCGAAGCACATGCTGCCGTAAAAGCTAGCTTCCACCGCTGATCTTGTCCTTTCGGTGTTCTTTAGGTATAATTCTTCGGTCGCTTCTACAACGAA
>CAYXHO010000034.1:0-1523 GCA_964465215.1 uncultured Candidatus Saccharibacteria bacterium
GACGTATTACTCACTGAGCCAATAGTGGTAAATGTCGTTTTGAGTGGTGAAACACGTGATGTATTGGTAGCGTCATGGGTAATAGACAGATTATCGCACCGATATACCGGCTGGTCTGCAGGGGGTTGTGGCGGGTCAGTTGGATTTGGCGTACTAATATATTGATACGTCCAAGTAGAGTAATTATTGTTAGGCAGAGTAAAGATATCTACCCAATTATTAGTATCTTCTACAAATATCGCTGCCGCGTAATCCTGGTAACCTGTATCCGAAGTATACGGGCTAATAAAATAAGCCCTATCTTTGCTTTGCGTGTCAACAAAATCACTTGTCGCAATACCGGTGATGTCAAAGGTATGTGTACCAAGCTGTATGGGCTCAACAGCTGTATACACACAAAGAATAAATTGACTAACTGGATAAAATTTATCTCTATATGACGCATAATAAGGGTGGCCATTAATGACGTCGAAGCAATAGTAAGGCGAAGTTACTGAACTATATGTTACCCCTGCAGGAAGAAAGATAAATACCTGTTCATATTGATGCCGGTCAGGCCCATTATTGGTAAGTGAATATCTAAAGGTCACCTGGTCACCAGCTTTAACAGGTAGCGGTGTGATTAAATCCTGATCTATAGACAATCTAACTTGCGGGACAACCGCGGGGCAGTCCGAGGTGGTAAACGATTGCTGATCACCGTAGCCAGTTCCCGCCGAGTTAGTGGCAGCTGCTCGATAATACCATATCACACCGCAGGATAAATGATTATCAAAATAAGAGAAAGTATCTCCCGAGATATTAGTCGTCTCTATTGTAGTACCTGCTTCAGGATCAGTCTGGCTACTGTTTCCATACCATATCAACTTGTACGTTGTAATCTCCGCTCCACCATCAGACAACAAGCGTCCGTTAAGTGTTGCAGTCGATTGCCCAATGTCTGAAGCCGGCAGTGTTTCAACGGTCGGGATCTCTGCCACCGGAATATCACAAGCTGCCGTCTGAAATGTTGCGTCGTTACCATATGCAGCCCCGTAAGCGTTTGTTGCAAAAGCTCGGTAATGATAGGTAGTACCGCACTCCAGACCCGAAAGGTGCGTCATAAAACTACCAGTGGAATTTATTGATACAACCTTAATGGTACGATCAAATTGACTAGTCACATAGATTTTGCTTGCGTTACTTACAGTGAGAGTTGTTGGCCCATTAAAAATACCTGTATCTCCCCATGTTTTGATTAATTCACCACTGTTATTAAATATTTTGACGAAATCATACGACCAGTCACTCACATAAATATATCCTGAGTTATCGGCCGTTATACCCATTGGCAAAAATTGGGAATATGGCGACCCCGTACTCGTCCAGCTGAGCACAAATGACCCTGTACTCGAAAATTTTTCTATCCGGCGGTTATTATAATCTAAGACATAAATCATACCCGACGGATCAACAGCAACCCCCCTAGGGCTATTAAATTGGCCATCCCCCGAGCCGGCGGTTCCCCATTGAGTTATATATGT
>CAYXHO010000034.1:1623-8658 GCA_964465215.1 uncultured Candidatus Saccharibacteria bacterium
ATTCGATTATTACCTGAATCTGCTACATAAACGTTATTTGATGTATCGACGGCAATTCCTGTTAGGCTATTAAATTGGCCATCCCCCGAGCCGGCGGTTCCCCATTGAGTTATATATGTACCACTACTATTGAACTTCTGGATTCGATTATTACCTGAATCTGCTACATAAACGTTATTTGATGTATCGACGGCAACCGCGCCCCTATCTCCAAACGAACCATCGAAAGAAAGATTAAATGGGGCATTACTTAATAGTGTATTGCCGTAAGAATCAGTCTTGCCATAGTCAAAACCATTTGAAATGACCAGCTTCCCTCCATCGGCATTTACTGTTCCCGCTAACACAGCAGTGGTTTGCATAATTTCAGATGTAGATTGAGTAACAACAGTCGGTGTAGCCGCCAAAGCTTTTTGTAATGACAAACCGACACTCAAGCAAAGAACAATAAGCACTACGACCGGGTAGACAATCACAAAACCAAGTTGCCGCCTTCTATATTTAATTAACGGTAAGATAACAACTTTAGCATGGTGCCGCAAGGTGTATGGAGCGTACGGGTCGGCCATCTTGAGCGGCCTTGCGTGCCCTTTGAAATCAAAATAAACAACCAACACAATGGCGAGCAGCAGAAAAACGATGAGCACCACCAGACTGTAGGCTACTATTTTTGCTAGCCATATTGCTGGCCCACTGGTTGCAAGCATCACAATTCCATGAGCAACACCAGGGAACGAAGTGAGGCCAACATAGATAATCAAAGCTAGAATTACAGGAAACAGTGCAAGACAAACAAGCCGACGCCCTTTTGGTGTACGTAGCTTCTTTATTGCCCTGGTAACTATCCGCTTACTTGCCCGTGTAATACAACTCCTCCGCAATTTAATAGCTTATGTTTAGTATAGCAGCGTACTACCAGTGTTGTAATGAACATATTGCAAAAGGCTACTGCTTGCATCAGGGGTGCATTTTTGTACACTAGGAGAATGACAAATCCCGCCAGAGAGCTCCTACTTGACCAACGCCCAGCCGTCATTGCCTGTCTCACCACGCCCGAACACCTTGATCGTTTACCCGAAATCAAAGCCGCCGGTGCCGACTTGGCCGAATTTCGAGCTGACCATTTTATGCCGGAAATGAATGAAGTTGACTTTTGTTGTTGCCTCGAATCCATTCGCAGCTTTATGCCAGTTATTTTTACACTTCGTTCACGAGATGAAGGTGGAGAATCTAGCTTATACGATGAAGAACGGCATCTTATTGCCAGTTCACTCTTGGGCCATATGGACGCCCTAGACGTCCAAACCGAAGACGCTCATGCTAAACGCATGGTTGCGGAAGCAAAAGAAAAGGGCGTATTTACCATTGCCTCCCAGCACTTCTTAGATAGTATGCCACCAAACGAGATGTTTGAAGTAGCTCTGCGCAGCGGAAAACAAACCGACGCAGATATGGTCAAGCTTGCTTGTCGCCTCAATAACGCTGGCAGCTTGAATCGTCTTGGCAGGTACATGCTCAGCGTCAGCAGACAAGGCTATATGCTTATGGGCATGGGCAAAGCATATGGTGCTCCATCCCGCTTAATGGCCATTGCTGCTAGCACGCCGGGAGTGTATGTTACTCCCGAAGCAGATGCCTCCAGGGCGGCCGTACCTGGTCAACTAACCGTTGAACTGGCACGACGTGTCATTGATGCAACTTATCCCTTAGATGAATCGTCGTAAATATGGCGCTCTTTAGCATATGCTCGACGCTTCATGCCAATGCGCGTTGCACGGCCCAGAGTTACAACCAATGCTCCGACTAAAAACATAAGTGGAATGAGCACACCAATCACATCACTGTGCGTGCTCATGAAAATAGGCAGCACGTAAAATGCAATTACGCCGCAAACTGCAATTATTGTTGCCAGTGAAACTTTGTTAGATCGCAGTCGCTGCATGGCTGTTGAACTTCCGGCTGCCCTCTCGGGCACCTGGGCAAACCGTAGTGTACGAGGTCTGTTGTCGTCTATGGCGGCGGCAAGTCGATTGGCCAGTGCGTAGAAGTTTTCTAGTTCCGGGGTTTTCTTTAAATACGTATAGGTGTAAACATACAAAATGTTGTCGACTACTTCTATGTCGTAGTGACCAAACTCAGCCATGATCAGGTTTAGGACATCGGGTGCAAAGAGTGACAAAGCTTTGACCTGCTCGCCTCCTGGAAAATACATGTCAAAATACTTACCAAAATTACCCTCAGCTTCATAGCGTTGACTACGATGCAGTCCGGGCGTTTCACTGAGGTCGTTAAGCTCTGAATTTACAATAACGTGCGCCTTGGTGCTTTTGATTGAAAGCGAAACAACCGTCCGCTCATATTCTCGACGGTTCTTGCCCGACCCAACGACATGTTCAAAATGAAACATCTCAGCCATCCGGCCAGTTTTAGCATCAATCCCGCCAACAGTCCGAATGGAATGGCCAGCGATAACGCCTTTATACGAAATTCTGCCGGTCACAAAATGAGGCAGACCGTGCAGCTCGGCAAATGCCCTAAAAGCTTTGTCGATTTTCTTGGGTAGCACAAAAGCCACATACCAAATACCTGCCACAATACCAATTAATGCAGTGATCTGCACTATGCCTGCAACAAGCGATTCGGTATTACTTTCCATTACTGGCGATTATAGCAGGCTCGGTTCGTTTACGGAGCCAGGCGGTTAATATCTCGTGGAAATAGGGTAGCTTCTTTGACGTTAGCCAAGCCAATGGTTTTTTGCACCAACCGGTCAATGCCAAACCCGCAGCCACCATGTTGCGGCAAACCAAACTTGAAAGCCTGTAAATAGTGCTTAAATCCTTCATGGGTCACATCCAGTCCAGCCTTGGTCATCTGCTCGATCATCTTTTGGTAGTTGTTTTCACGAAGCGGTACGGTTGCAATTTCTAGACCGCGAAATAGCAAGTCGCCCCACATAACGGTGCCGTCTTCATGATCGAACTTGTGATAAAACTTACCGGCAACCGCTGGGAAACGCACAGCATATACCAAATCAGAGCCAAGTTGTTTGCGAGCGTATTCCGAGATCCAACGTTCTTCATCAGGGATCAGATCTTTTTCGTCAGTGGTATCAACTTTATTAGCCTTGGTATACATCTCGTGTATTTCGGCAATTGTAAAGCGAGGCACAGGACGTTCACTTAAGGTAAGTGCAGGAGCGTTAAGCGACTTCAAGTCTTCGGCATGCACATCATACGCGCGGGTGAGTACATCTTTGGTCATGTCGGCCACAAGATCGAGCACTTCATCGTGATTTTCGACAAAGCCCATCTCGATATCGAGCATCGTTAACTCGGTGAGGTGGCGCGTGGTGGCGCTAGGTTCGGCACGATAGCTATGACCAATCTCATAGACTCGCTCAAACACCCCGACCATAATTTGCTTATAAAACTGTGGGCTTTGGGCCAAGGTTGCTTTCTTGCCAAAATAATCGAGTTCAAAAACTTCAGCTCCACCTTCGGTAGCCTCGGCCAGCAACTTTGGCGTGTCGATTTCAACGAACTCTCGATCTTGCAAGTACTCACGAATAAAGCGCGTTAGACTGGCTCGAATTTTGAATATCTTTTGCTCTTGCAGATTACGCAAGTTCAGGGGGCGTAGTTCGGGGTCGAACAATGTGTCCAAGTGTTCGCTTTTATGACTGATAGGCTTATCAATCTCAATGGGCGGTTCGTCGGTGACCGGTACTAAGACGGTGATTTCTGGGTCATGCAGTTCTGCTCCACCGGGTGCACGCTCGTCTGCAAAAACAGTACCGGTAATCTCGACTACCGTGCCGATTTGCATACCGCGTAGTTTTTCTACTTCTTCACCCTTCTCTACCAAAACCTGGGTTAATCCACTTCGATCACGGACATTAATAAAGTTCAGGCCGCCGAGCAACCGCTTTTTGTGAATCCACCCCTTGATTGTGACTTGTTTGTCGGCCGATTTGGCGACATCTTTGGCTAATGTTCTCATATGTATCCTAGTGTATCATCTGTTGGCCCCATGTGTTAGGACGGAAGTTACCAGTACTATATCATATTTCTAAATAAAATCTATAAAACCGACTGGCCGTCTGTGCCTGTTGCGGCGACCCGCATCTTTTGAGCGTCAAGCGCACTTGTAAATCCGGAGGTTATCAGTGCCCCGCCAGGACTACCGCCTCCATCGTTAGAGTGAACTCCGTCGGCAGTCCCACAGTCAATAACATGAAGTGGGATCACCCTCCCAAACACGTGTTCTACTTCTTCGACGAATAATCCACCGACTTTTACCGCGAAGAGCGCCGCCGTGAAGCTACGGTCACAGAGAATAAGTGTGAGCTCTTCAGATCGTGTTTGTCCGCGTTCAACCTTATCGGCAAATCCATTTACGGCACGACTCAACTTGCGCATAGTCCGTCGCCCAGGGTTTTGTTCTACTTCTTCACCAATTTGCAGTGTTGGATATTGGTCGATAGACCGTATAAGTGCTCCACCAAACGCCGGGGCTTCATCCCGGGGCACCCACCAAACAATTTCAAAACGTTGTCGTTCAAGATTGCTTCGGTGAGCGTACCTCATATTAGTAGCGAATATACGCTCATGCTACACAATATGCAAACATCATGTACAAACGGGGCTTTAGGCTGTTCTGGTGCCTACACATTACCAGGACGCTATCATGGATTGTAATAATGTCTACTCAGGTAATCGGGTTGGCTTGTTAACCGCGCAAAACCGCGCGATCCAGGCCTGGTCAAAATCTAGTGCATTATATTCTTTGTTCTGAATATAGATTCTACTTTCTGGGCCAGTCGTATAATCACCGCTTAGGAATGGTTCGCCGTAACCGCTTTCCCATTTTTCGGGGCACATTCTCAGTTTTTCATCGTAGACGCCAAAACTCCCTCGAACCATCCAGCCAATAACCATTCCGATAAACACCAGGATGCATCCTCCCAAGAACATTTTGGTCGATCTACTCAGCAGTTGGTTCATCTTGTGTGTCCTCTGCTGGGTGTTCGTGTTTTTGGGCAGCCTTTTTTGCCTCCAGCGCTGCGACAGCACGAAGGTCTTCATACTTGTCGAACTCATCAACAATTTGCTTACCGACGACCTGTTCGAGCACATCTTCGATGGTGATAATGCCAACCACTTCTTCAAAACTGTTCACTACCATAAACAAATGTCGCTTGGTTAGCAAAAAAGCTTGCAGGGCATGTTGCAGTGGGCGGTCTTCGTTAACGTAATACACTGGTTTTTTCATGTGCTTACTGACAATGCCGCCGGCTTTTATAGCCACCAAATCCTTCATATACAAGACGCCCACGTATTCGTCGGGGTTATCGCCGACAACCGGAAAGCGTGAAAAACCACTCTTATGAAGTTCGTCTAGTAATAGCGGTCCCAAAGAGTCATCCTGCTTAACCGTCTTCATAACTCTTTTGGGAGTCATAACTTCACGAATGAGTTTGTCGTTGTAGGTGAGTGCACCCTTGACAATGCGCAACTCGTCAGCAGTCATGCGGTTATCGGGCTGACCAGCCTGACGGTCGAGCAATTCCACTAAATCTTCCTTTTGGTACAGTCCACTGTGCCAAGTAATGGCTGCTCGCTTTTGCGCAAAACTACCAACACGTCGCAAGAACGGATAGAGTCGCTCAACCAACCAGGCTAGCCCCGGTGCTAAGCGCTGTGCCAGGCGTGAACTGAGACCAGAAACTGGCGCATTGGGTATCCAGGCAAAGCCAAACCACAACAGCGCTGCGCAGCCAAAAAGAGCCATCCAGTCGGGCAACCAATCGGTCAGCACCACAAAGAAACCAGCCGCACTGACACCAACGATAATCCACAGCAGTATGTCTATGCTGGCACCGTACGCCGCTACAGAGTGCAAGGCCTTGGCGACTTCGTCGCCCTTGGCGGCCCGACGTTTGAGTTCTTTGAGTGGTATTTTGGCGTACGTTTTTTGGACCGATATGCCCACTAAGGTCAGGGCGCCCAAAAGTACAATGAGCAAGAATGTAATCATGAGCCTAGTATAGCATCTGTTGTATTCTATACAGACCCAGCCAACCTTCAGTTTTTGACTGATATACTAAAGACATGAGTAAACAATTTATCGCCATCGTCATCGCCTGTTTGTTGGGCTTGTTCGGAATTTACACTATCACCGCTAAAAAGGATTCTGTAACCAAAGACAGCGGCTCCACCGCCACCCAAAGTTCGCTCAGTAATAACGTCATCGGCAAGAATAGCAAGAAGGTTACACTGGTTGAATACGGCGACTTTCAGTGTCCAGCTTGTGGCCAGTATCATCCAATTATCAAGCAGCTGATCAGCGAATATCAGAATGACATTCAGTTCCAATTCCGCAACTTCCCGTTGCAACAGATCCACCCCAACGCCCGTGCTGCCTCACGGGCTGCAGAAGCTGCCGCCAAACAAAACAAATACTGGGAAATGCACGACCTGCTATACGAACAGCAATCTGGCTGGGAAAGCAGTAGTTCAACCAAAACAATCTTTGAAGGTTACGCCAAGCAACTTGGCTTGAACGTCCAAAAGTTTAGTACCGATTTTGCCAGCGAAGCGGTCAACAAGACAATCAACGCTGATTACGAAGAAGGTAACAAACAAGGCGTAACCGGCACTCCAACCTTCTTCCTGCAAGGTAAAAAGATTGAAAATCCACAAACCCTCGACGCCTTCAAGAAGCTGATTGATCAGGCCATTAAAGACGCCTAGTAAAATACCTCTACTCTAACGATGTGTCGAATCCAGTTCGCCGTCGTCGTTCCTCGGCAAGCGCAAATTTAATCCTGTTATACCGTGCCTGAAGCGAGGCATAGTCAATAAACTTTCCAGTTAAAATCTCAAACTGTCCCAGTGCCTGAAAAATTAACATGTCTTCACCGCCGACACAATTTTCTACCCCATCACGTCTGGCCTGGAGCAAAAAACCGGAGTTGCGCGGATGATAATTAACATCCATGCAAGCTCGGGTTGCCCTGGCTAAAAAAGTAAA
>CAYXHO010000035.1:0-8578 GCA_964465215.1 uncultured Candidatus Saccharibacteria bacterium
GAAAAGGTTGCCATGGCTACCAGTATATCAGGTGTGGGTGGTATAATATCTGTCAAGATGACAAAAGTTGATAGTGTTTCTAAAGCTGCCGCGCAGCTCAAAAAAGAATTTGCTAAATTGGCTGATAAAAACGCGATATTAAAAAGCGCCACTCTTGGGGCTTTGTACGCTGAACTCAAAACACTTCCAACGGAAGATCGAGCAGCGTTTGGGAAGCGCGTTAACGATCTGCGTAGTGAAATTGCCGGATGGGTAACAGAGGCATCCGAAGCCGAAACAGCCTTGCCACCACTTGATGTTACTGCGCCATTGGATGTCAATGCTCGAGTGCCGAGTGTTTTATCTGCTCAGAATGGTACAAAACACCCGTTGATGGTGGAGCTTGAATATATTGCCGATATTGCACAGCGCATGGGTTTTGTGATTGAACAAAGTCGACTTATTGATGATGACTTTCATATGTTTGAAGCGCTTAATTTCCCTGAAGGTCACCCGGCACGTGATGACTTTGATACCTTTATGACCACAGACGGTCTTATTGCGCCGGCTCATACCAGTACAATGCAAAACCGTGTGCTCAAAAAATATGCTGCTAATCTTGAAAATGGTGAACCTATAGCAGTATTGGTGCCAGATCGTGTGTTTCGCAATGAGGACCTGGATGTAACGCATGAACATACGTTTTACCAATATGAAGGTGTGTACGTTGATAAGGGAATAAACGTTGGTAATCTGATTGCTACACTTCGGGCTCTTCTCAGTGAATATTTTGGAGAAAACCTACAAGCCAAAATCCAACCTTTTTATTTTCCATTTACCGAGCCAAGTTTCGAGTTTGCTATAGAACGACCTACGGCTCTTCGTAAAAGTGACACTGAGGCCGATAAATGGTTAGAGATATTGGGCTGCGGCATGATTCATCCAAACGTCTTAAAGATGGCCAATATAGATCCCACTGAATATTCCGGTTTTGCCTGGGGCGGTGGTATAGAGCGATTGGTTATGATGAAATATGGCATCGAAGACATCCGGCATTTTGAATCGGGTAAATTAGATTTCTTGAGGCAATTCGCATGAACGTTTCCCTACAATTAGCTAATGAATACAGTAACGTTGATTTACTCGCTATTCCTACCGAAGAGCTATTGACGCGCATAGGCGCACAACTGGGTGCGGTAGAAGAGGTTATAGATTGGCGTGGTCGCTTTGATGGTTCAGTTGTAGCCAAGGTAATGAGCTGCACTAAGCACCCCAACGCTGACAAACTGCATGTTTGCCTCGTTGATGATGGTGGCGTAACATCCGACGTAGAACGCTCGAAAGATGGCTATGTTCAAGTGGTCTGTGGGGCACCTAATGTTCGCGCTGGACTTGCCGTTGTGTGGCTCCCTCCTGGTGCTACGGTGCCATCTACTCGAGATACTGAACCGTTTGTGCTGGGCGCACGTGAACTCCGGGGTGTAGTGAGTAATGGTATGCTGGCGAGTGCTGCGGAGTTAGGTATAAGCGAAGATCATACTGGGATCTTAGAACTGCCGAGCGACGCTAAACCTGGAGCAGCATTTGGTGAACTGTATGGACTCAATGACGTCGTCATAGATTGTGAAAACAAGATGTTTACCCATCGTCCTGATTGCTTTGGCGTGCTGGGTGTTGCCCGTGAATTAGCTGGAATTTGTGGCCAAAAATTCGTCAGCCCCGATTGGTATAGCCTTGACGTGGTTGATCCCCATTCTCCCGTTGGCGTACTGCCTTTTGTAAGTAAAAATGAAGTTCCTAGTCTCGTACCTCGCTTTATGGCTCAGGTTATCGAGCGAATTAATGTCAAGCCTAGTCGTGTTGAAATCCAGACGGCCTTAGCCCGCCAAGGTAGTCGAGCAATTAACAATATTGTCGATGCTACTAATTACTACATGCATCTGACTGCCCAACCAACGCATGCATTTGACTACGATAAAGTAAAAGCATTGTGTTCTGGTGAAGTAACGATCTTTCCTCGTCTAGCTAAGGACGGAGAAACGCTACAGCTTCTCAATGGTAAAACAGTAACACTCACTAGTTCAGATATTGTTATCGCCACCGACACACAAGCTATCGCCCTAGCCGGTGTTATGGGCGGTGCTGCAACTGAAGTCGATGCCCAGACCAAACACATCATCGTTGAGTGTGCTACCTTCGACATGTACACCATTCGTCGTACTAGCATGCGCCATGGAATATTTAGTGATGCAGTAACTCGTTTTAATAAAGGGCAATCTCATTTACAGAATCCGGTTGTGTTGCAAAAGATCGTGGCAGATATTTGTCGAGATACCGGTGGGGCTGCGGGTATTAGATTTGATTCTACCCCCGAAGAAGATCGCTTCACACAGGAACCAGTTGAGGTCACAATTGATTTTATTAATAGTCGACTAGGTACATCACTCGAAGCTGAGGCTGTTCGGGAACTGCTCGAAAATACTGAATTCAGCGTAGACATCAATGAGACAGACATAGTGGTGACTCCTCCGTTTTGGCGTAAAGATATTGAGCTCCCGGAAGACATTGTCGAAGAAGTTGGTCGACTACATGGTTTTGATGCTCTGCCTGTTTTATTACCGCAGCGAAGTACGGCAGCTGCTCCACGTAATGCGTTACTACAATTACAAAAGCGGTTGCGCAGTCAACTTTCAGCCCTTGGTGCAAATGAAGTACTTACCTATAGTTTTGTGTCTGAAAAGCTTATCGAAGCTGCTGGTCAGAATATAAAAGAGGCCTATCAGCTCAGTAATGCACTCAGTCCTGAACTACAGTACTATCGTTTGACGCTAACCCCGAGCTTACTGGGACGAGTTCATCAGAACCTCAAGGCAGGCTACGACACTTTCGCGTTGTTTGAGATTGGCAAGACCCACCTCAAGCGTGAGGGGGTAAACGAAGAGGGGCTACCAGAAGAGACCAATACCCTAGGGTTTGTATTTGCTACGCAGGACAAATCGGCCACCAAATCTAATGGTGCCGCATATTACACTGCCAAAGTCTACGTTGAAGAAATTGCTAAGAAATTCGGCTTGCAGCTCGACTATCAAATGCTCGGGGATGTAGATTATGAAATTGCCAAGCCATATCAACCGGGTCGCAGTGCATTGCTTATTGATCGAACAAGCGGTAACTACATAGGCATTGTGGGTGAATTTCGCTCGGCTGTGCGACGAGCATTTAAAGTACCCGAAACGATAGCTGGTTTTGAAATATTACTAGCACCGCTTCTTGCGCTTCCAGTCAATCGAACGTATAAACCGTTGGCTAAATTCCCAGGAACAACCCAAGATATCTGTTTTAAGGTGCCCCTCGATATGACCTATGCTCAGCTAGAAAATACTGTCCAACAACAACTGAGCACTATGGCGAACAAGCAGGGATATCGATGCGACCTCTCGGCTGTCGATATTTTCCACAAAGATAAAGCCAAGACGAATAATGTAACTATGCGCATAGCTGTCAATCATCCTGAGCGAACGCTAACCACCATAGAGGTAAACGAGTTCATATCAAAAGTTGCAGATACTGTTTGCCAACAACTAACTATTACGCGGGTGTAACATGAAACCGCTTGTTCGGCTCTTCTCCTTCACTAAAGATATCAAAAAATACTACGTACTGATTGGTTTTTTGTCGGTATTAACGGCTGTAATTGGCATGGTTCAACCGCTACTCAGCGGTTGGGCAATTGACCAAGTGCGCCAAGGTACGGCGGCCGATGTAACCCGGGTTGTCGTGTTGGTTGTTCTAATTTTTGTAAGTGATGTAGGTAGTACCTTCGTGAGTAACATCAATGGCTATTACGGTGACATCATGTCTCAAAAAGTGCAGCAGTTGCTTGGAGTTCGCTATTATCAGCACCTGCTGACATTACCCCAAAGTTACTTCGATACTGAGTTAACTGGAAAAATCATCGGGCGGCTTAATCGTTCGGTTACGCAAATAAGTAATTTCCTACATATTTGGAGTAACAACTTCCTGCAATTTATTTTTAGTACGGTATTAGCACTTGGCATCACTGCCTATTACAGCTGGCCAGTTGCCGTATTGTTAGCTACGTTGTATCCAATTTTGATCGTAATGACTGTCAGATCTAGTACTAAATGGCAAGATTACCAAGCAAAGGTTAACGAACAGAATGACATTGCCAGCGGCCGATTTGCCGAGGCGGTAGGTCAGGTTAAGGTTGTTAAAAGTTTCGGCCGACAGCAGTCGGAGATCTCGTTTTATAATGCTGCCCAAAATAAAATATTGAAATTTATTAAACCGCAGTCAATTCATTGGCATACTACCGATATTTACCGACGGCTCATCTTAAATGTAATTTTCTTGGGTGTATATTTGTTCATCTTTTTGCAAGCAGCTCATGGACAGTTGACTCCCGGCCAAGCTGTTTCGTTAGTTTTGTATGCGATGCAAATTAGAATACCAATATTCACGATTAGTTTTCTGGTAGACAACACTCAGCGAGCCATTGCCGACAGTAAAGATTATTTTGAAGTTATGTCATTAAAACCAGCCATTGCCGATCATGCAGATGCGCTACCGCTGCAGGTTCAAAAAGGACGAATTGTGTTTGATGGTGTGAATTTTTCTTACGGAGATAAGCAAGTTCTCAAAAGTGTTAGTTTTGCCGCCGAGCCGGATACCAAAGTGGCGCTTGTAGGCGAAAGTGGTGAAGGCAAAACAACGCTGACCAACCTGTTACTCCGCTTATACGAAACCGATAAGGGAGAGATCACTATCGATGATCAACCGGTTTCAAGTGTAACTCAGGCCAGTCTCCGTGAGCATATTGGTGTTGTGTTCCAAGAGCCGGCTTTATTCAGCGGTACTATTCGTGAAAATATTACCTACGGTAAAGTAAATGCATCAGATAAAGCGGTAATTGCTGCCGCAAAAGCTGCCAATGCTCACGAGTTTATAGCTAAACTTGAAAAGGGCTACGACACCCAGATAGGCGAGCGTGGACTCAAGCTGAGCGGTGGCCAGAAACAACGTATTGCTATTGCTCGAGCACTCCTCAAAGATGCCCCAATTTTGATCCTAGATGAAGCTACAAGTAGTCTCGACAGTAAGTCCGAGGGCATGGTGCAAGAAGCCCTGCAGCGGTTGATGAAGGGACGAACCACACTAATCATCGCTCACCGCCTAAGCACTATTCAGCATGTTGACCAAATTGTTACATTGCAAAATGGTGTGGTAGATGAGGTTGGCACACCTGCGCAACTGGCAAAAAGTGGTGGTATTTATGCACAACTCCTTACTTTGCAGCGCGGTGACAGTGAAATAGGTAAAAAGAAGCTTAAAGCATTCGAGTTAGCGGGGTAATCATGAAAAAAGCGGTACGAGCAATTATTATTCATAATAACAACTTGTTGGTAATGCGCCGAGATAAATTTGGTAAGCGCTATTACACGCTCGTTGGTGGGCATGTAGAAATGGGCGAATCAACCGAAAAAGCACTATTTCGCGAGATTCACGAAGAGACTCGGATGCACATCACGAAGCCGCGGCTAGTATTTATCGAGCACAGCCCAGAGCCATATGGTGATCAATATGTATATCTGTGTGAATATGTCTCGGGCGTACCTATGCTGCACGAACAATCCGATGAACATTTGATCAACAAGGGCGGCGAGAATATCTACACCCCTATGTGGTTACCAATTTCTGAGCTTAAAGACACGCCATTTCGAACTTCCAATTTACAGAAACGCATTCTCGAGGGTATGGCTCAAGGCTTCCCAACGCAGGTTGAGGAATTTACTTCTACGATAGAGCATTAGAAGAAGTCATAATATTAGACACTTCCAGTTTGCCGATGGCAGACGAGGCACGTATAATGAGTCATACTAGAGGAGGAGTAACTATGTCAAAAGTAGGCCATCGGGTCGCGGCCCTGTCTTTAGCGATCTTGTTCTTAGTCACTTCGCTTGGATTTAGCGGAATTGTCATCTGGCAAATGGTTAAAGAAAATAAAACTAATAAGAAAGTCACTGACTCATCTTCGGATTCGTCAACAACCCAAAAGAAGGAGGGAAGCTTGGAAGGTACTAAACTGAACGACTTTACACCGGTCGCAAAAATCGATAGCTTGCAAAAAATTGATACCGTCGTTGGTACTGGCGATGAAGTAAAAGCTGGAGATACCGTCACAGCCCACTACACCGGAGCAGTTGCCGCCACGGGTATAATTTTTCAAAGCTCACTAGATGGTGGCAAGCCGATTCCATTTGGTCTTAACCAAGTTATCAAAGGTTGGACCGATGGTGTACCGGGCATGAAAGTTGGCGGAAAGCGACGCTTGCTTATTCCGGCAGCCCAAGCTTACGGCGCTAACCCACCTGCTGGTTCAAATATTCCCGCTAATGCTGATCTTGTCTTTGATATTGAACTCGTAAAAATTGGCGAATAAAACACAACATATGGTGTCTTGACGATAAACTAAAGCACTATATATAATGAATTAAACCTCACAAACAAACATTAATTAGATCTACGAAGGAGCAGCTATGGCAAAAAATATTACAATCTTTACAACAAACACCTGCGCATATTGCGTCATGGTTAAAAAATGGCTCGGTGCAAAAGGTATGAGCTACGAAGAAGTAAATATCGATGAACACCCCGAACGTCAAAAAGAAGCGTTTGAAGTCAGTGGTCAGTTAGCTGTACCCGTAACGGTTGTAACCAAAGAAGACGATAGCAAAGAAGTTATTGTTGGCTATAATCTTGCCAAACTTGCTCCAGCTGTAGCTTAATCATTATTAACAACGAATAAGGAATTGTATGTCAGACACTACTGCACAAGACGCCCATAGTCATAAAATTTGGGACACCGTAATGATCGGCGCTGGTCCAGCGGCGCTCAGTGCAGCAGTCTACACTACCCGCGAAGATATTACTACGCTTTTGTTCGAAAAAGGAGTTATCGGCGGGCTGGCAGCCATTACTGATTGGGTCGACAACTATCCTGGTTTCCCTAAGGGCATTAGCGGACTTGAACTTTCCGAAAACTTACGCCTGCAGGCAGAGCGTTTTGGTGCCGTCATTGAACTCGGTGAAGTTACTAACATAGAAAATAAGAAAGACTATAAACTACTCCAAACTACCAGTGGAGATGTCAAAGCGAGAACCGTGCTCATTGCAACGGGTAGTGATTATAAGAAAATCGGAGTCCCAGGCGAAAAAGAATATTACGCCCGTGGTGTTCATTATTGTGCGACCTGCGACGGGGCATTCTACCGTGATAAGAAATTAGTAGTTGTCGGTGGCGGCAACTCAGCTGTGCAAGAAGCTATTTTCCTCACCCGTTTTGCGAGTCATATAGATCTTTTGGTGCGTGGCGATAAAATGCGCGCCAGTGAAGTCCTTCAGAAAGAGCTTACCAAACATAAGGATAAGATTAGCGTCCATCTCAACCACACTACCGACGCCATCGTTGGTACCGATGGAAAGGTGACGCAAGTAGAGAGCACCTACACCAAATCAGGTAACAAAGTACAATTTGATACTGACGGTGTATTCATTTTTGTCGGGCTTTCTCCAAATACCGAATTCCTAAAAGGTACTAAAGTTCAACTAGACGAGATTGGCCTGGTGAAAACCGATCATGAACTTTGTACTTCAATCCTTGGTGTCTTTGCCGCAGGAGACGTTCGCAGCGGCGCAACCATGCAGATTGCCAGCGCTACTGGCGAAGGCGCTACCGCCGCCCTCAAAATCCGCGAATATTTGAACGCACTGAACTAGATATAACCCGGAAAGTAATCGGTGATTAGTTGTTCTTGGGTGATGCCAAGTTGAGCAAATTGGTCGACGAGAGCTTCGATCATCGGCTCAGGACCAGACAAAAACACTTGCTTACCAGAAAAGCCACCAGTTAAATCTTTAATGTGTTTGACAGTTAGTTTGGGTTGGGCGACTAACTGCGATGTTTGTATCCAGCCAGTATTAAAGAGTTGCTCAAAGACTATCTCATCTGCAGAAGCGACGCTGTATATAAACTGAATAGCTCGTGTTTGTTGTGTGTCACGCAGCCATTGCACAATGGCATGAAATGGAGTAATGCCAATTCCTCCAGCCACAAATACAAGCGGAGTAGACTCATCTTTTGGTAGGACAAAATCCCCCATTGGGTCGCTGATGCTAAGCGAATCACCGGGTTTAAGCTCCCAGAGTGCTTGCTTAAAGCTACTAGATGAATCGCCGGCATTCTTAGTAGTTATACTGACTAACTCATGGCCGGGAGCACTAGACAGCGTAAACCAGCGTTTAACTCCGCGCTCATCAGCATGATCATGCGGCAACATCATTTCGATAAATTGACCAGCAACATAGCGTAGTGGTCGTTCAGGTTTAAAAAAGAACGTCTTAATATTGTGTGCTTCGTCAACGGTGTGATGCAGGCGAGCATTCATGATCTTATTCGTTTCTTTGATCGTTTAAACTTGGCGTTGTCACGCAGGTGCTGCATGAGGTGCGGCACATTGGTAGTAATACTAATCTTGGGATAGAGTGCTTTTAGAAGCGTCGCGATCCATACTCTATTTGC
>CAYXHO010000036.1:0-8557 GCA_964465215.1 uncultured Candidatus Saccharibacteria bacterium
CCTCAGCGCTGCCAGCGCTGCGCTCTAATCAACTGAGCTATGGCCCCGTACAAACATACCTATCGTTACAAAACGTACGGTACAACGTATTATTCTACCCTAATTCTACTTAAAATGCTAGAGTACTGCACCTTGAGTTGCACCATGGTTGGTCGTGTGATCGTAGTCTTCATGTGCTTGGTTTAGACGACTCATGAGTGCATCTGCTTGAGTATTTGCAATTTCTTTTATGGTTGTACAGTCGGTTGCCGGAATAGACTGTAGAGTTGCGAGCAGCTGATTGACATACAGCAGATTCAGATTGGCATGTCCGTCTTCGTGGGTATGCAGATTAGTACTAAAGCGTTGCCATGCTGAAGAAACGCTGGCTGGAGTACCTACCGCAGGTTGCCATTCGGGATACGTTTGGGCAACAGCCAAACCGATGCGTACATCAGTAATACTGCACATACCTGTAGTGTTACCCTGAATAACAAAACTCCAGTTGAGCGCATAATCGGTACTAGCAGCAAAACGAGATCCACCTTCAATAACCGGCGAGCAGTTGTACATCTGGGCTGATATCTGTGCTGGTGAAGCGCCATAGACAGTGTAATTTGCCTGGACTAATGGATGAATTGTGACTCCGCTGGCAGCATCACTGAGCTTAACAGCCGCAGGTTGCGCCAAACTACCCATGCTACATGCAGTTATGTTGTTTGAACGTACTGCTAGTTGGGCACCTCGGGCAGGTTTGGCTACGGATTGAGCTGTAGCTGCAGCTTGAGAAGATGGAGTTGGAGTGACGGGTGAATCAGTACTTACAGCTACCGTGGAGGGAAGATCATTGTGCTTATGGGCTACAGTCTGCACGCCATATACACCGCCGGTGATAAGGAGTACCCAGAGTGCACAGATTAATGCTATATATCGTCGATATTTCATTGCCACCTCACATGTTTGCAATTACAGCAATAATATCACAAAACAATATAAAATGCAATAGTCTCTGAGTGCGTCGAAGCTCCTGTATACTAGATGGTATGAAATCATCCCAAAACCGTTCGGCAGCAGAAAAGCCCTTTATTGTAACGCATACTCCACTCGTTTTAACCCTTCTAGCGGCTGCAATCATTGTTGTTTTCGGCGGTTTATGGTGGAAGCATGTTCACGACAGCCCACGGCGGGTATTTGAAGGCATGCTGCAGTCAATTCTCTCAACACGAAGTGTTACTCGGTCTACAACTAATATTGGTCAAGAAGGTTATGAACGCATTGAACAACTGAGCTTCGCAGCTCCTGTTGCTGCCCGTACATATATACAACTGCAGCAAACTACAGCGCAAGGTAAAACCACGGTAAAATCCGAAACAATTGGTACAACTAACGCCGATTACAGCCGATACTTGAGTATTGACGTGCAGGGTGGCGATAATACCAAATTTAAACCTGTCATAAAAGTTTGGGGCAAAACCGACCCATCAAATGGGCAGCCGCAGTATCTATTGCAATCAATTCAAGGACTGCTTCCTTTTGCCAATCTCAGCCCAGCTGCACGGGACGTATTTGTTAAGAAGATTCAAGACACTAATGTGTATAGCGTCAATTATGCTTCGACTAAACCAAAGAAAGTCGGTAATAAATCGGCTATTGATTTTTCGGTTACCGTGAAACCGGCGGCTTATGTTGCGCTCCTTAATGAACTCGCCAAGCAGAGTGGCATAAGCAGCGACCTTGGTTTGAATCCTAACGACTACAAAGATCAGCCTGATATCAACATCAATATAGTGGTCGACAAATTGTCCCGACAAGTTTTGGAAGTAACGTACGGCACCCAAAAAGAAAGTTATTCGTCATACGGCATCAGCGCACCTATAGCACTACCTGAACAGACGATACCTTTTACTGAATTGCAACAACGAATTCAAGGCACGAATTAGTATTATGAATATTATTAAAAAAATAGCTCGCTCAGTTGTCGTTGCCATTAGCTGGCGAATAACGCGTCGATATATTTCGCGCAATAATATTGCCTTGGTGGGTGTAGTTGGCAGTGTAGGGAAAACAGGTACAAAACGAGCAATTGCTCATGTATTGAGTAGTCATAAGCGAGTTGCCTGGCAAGAGGGAAACTATAACGATCTTGTCAGCGTACCACTCGTGGTATTTGGGCTCAGCATGCCGTCATTATTTAATCCTTTTGCTTGGATACTAATTTTTTTGAAAATGGTAAGTGCAACATCCAAAAATGCGCCAGACGTGGCTGTCCTTGAGCTAGGAACCGATGGGCCAGGGCAAATAACCGCGTTTGGTCGTTATTTGCAGCTGGATTATGCCGTAGTAACGGCCATAAGTCATGAACATATGGAGTTCTTTGGATCATTGCAAAACGTTGCCGAAGAAGAACTCAGTGTCATTGATTTTGCTTCGAAATTGTATGTGGCACAGCCGGCGCTCACCTTCATTCCTAACCCACCCATGAACTTATCTTCATATGGAAACTCCAAAGAATCCGATATTTGGTATGAATCTGCCAGCAATAAACTTAAGATTCATACATCAACAGAAACTATCACTACTGTACCGCAGCTGAGCGGTGAACATCAGTTTGCCGCATTAGCAATTGCTGCCGAGATTGCCACCCAACTCAGTGTGCCATCGGAAAAAATCACAGCTGCAATAGCTTCACTGCAGAGTATGCCAGGGCGAATGAATGTATTAACAGGCAAAGACAGTTCGGTTGTGATTGACGATACCTATAACTCGAGTCCAGATGCAGTTATTAAAGCTTTAGAATATTTATATGGTTTGCCCCAGAAACACAAAATAGCAGTTCTGGGAAATATGAATGAAATGGGCGGTCATTCGCTCGAATTACACCGTCTGATTGCTCGATCATGTGATCCAAAACAGCTCAAGCTACTAATTACTATCGGTAAGGACGCCAATGCGGTATTAGCGCCAGAAGCAAGAGAGCGTGGTTGTATGGTGCAGCAGTTTGATAGCCCGTATGCTATTGGCAAATTTTTACAGGCACAAGATCTCAAAGATACAGCCATTCTTTTTAAAGGATCACAAAACGGAGTATTTTTAGAAGAAGCGGTGAAGTTGCTTTTGGAAGATAACGATACGCAACGGTTAGTCCGCCAATCAAATTATTGGATCAAACGTAAACGCAAACAATTCAAGGATGCACTATGAACGACTATCAACAAGCGCAAGTCTATTATGGCAATAAACTCATTCCTTTTAGTGAGGCTACTGTACATATTGCGAGCTCAGCAGTATTGTACGGTCTCAGTGTTTACACGGTTTTTGCCGTCAATCAGACAGCAGATGGACCAGCTGCTTTTCGGCTGAAAGATCATTTTCAGCGACTTATTGAATCAGCTCACATTATAGGTATGGATTCATTCCAAAAAGAATGGGACTATGACAAATTTAAAGAAGCTGTAGGCCAACTGGTCGCTGCTAATAATCCAACAGAAGATGTGCTGGTGCGAACGTCAGTGCACGTTACTGAGCTGGTGCCAGGAACTCGTTCACGAGGGCTTAAAACTGAACTTAGTATGTTTATTTATCCGGCAACACCTATATTGCCACAAACCGGAGCTCGACTAAAAAGTAGCGTCTGGCGCCGCGTACCAGATTATGCCATTCCCGCCCGAGCGAAAGTGAACGGGGCCTATGTTAACTCGGTACTTGCCAAGCAAGATGCAATAGATAGTGGATACGACGACTGTGTCTTTTTAGACGCCGCGGGACATGTTTGCGAACTGTCGGCAGCTAACATTTTTATCGTAAGAAATGGTGAAGTAATTACCCCTAGTACAACTAGTGACCTGTTGGAAGGAATAAATCGGCGAACTATTTTAGAACTATGCAAACGAGAAGGCATCCCAACCGTAGAACGCACCGTTGATCACACAGAATTGTACATTGCTGACGAAGCATTTGCCTGCGGCACCTCAGCTTTTGTCACCCCCATCCTTGAAGTTGACGCCCGAAAGCTTGGAAGTGGTAAGCCAGGCGAAATTACCACTAAGCTAGCCAAACTGCATAGTGCTTTACTTCATGGTAAAGATCCACTGTCAAAACGTTATATGACACTGCTTACGTACTAGGTGCTAATTCGTGGGGTCGGGTTTGTGCTGGAGGAACATCGGTATTATGGTGCAACGAATTTGCAAAAAGAACTCCAGAATAACGGGCTATCGGGTTATCAGGGGTTCTCAGCAGTCGAGGGTTACGTACTCTATGGAAGGCGGGACGCAAGAATGGGTACTCGGCTTGAACATAACGGGGGAGTGATTGCCAGCCACCACCAACCATAAACCGCGCATGATCGGCAAGCGGCTCGACTTGTCTAAGATCACTTCCGTCAGCAGCAAATCCAATTTCTAGCCCAGTTGCTGTTTCACCAAGGGGCATTGTAAGGTCGGATCGGTCGAAGTGACCTTCGGCAAGTTCGGTTTTATCTGAAGCAGGAGGTTCATACCCAATAATCCTCAATATGAGATTAAGTGGCATGGCATCATCAACATAAAACAGTTCTAGCGGGGTGAGTATTCGGAAATTACCGTTACGTCCAAATTGATCTTCACGAATTCTTATGAGTGTTTGTTTTAGAGCAGTTACTGCGTCCCAATACGCTTCATCAGCCGCAGAACAAAAATCACTCACTTCTTTACCGAGAATTCTGCCAGTACCGTTTCGAAGGAAAGTTTGACGTGTTAATGAACCATAATGGTAGGTGTGTTTGTTATCAGCGGCTATACGTCGACCATCTTGTTCGCTGCCAGCGACTCGTCTGAAATATCCAAATGTACCTTTTCCACCATTATGCATGGCTTTTCCAGATAGATTATAGTCACCAGCATGTTTTTGCTCTTGAGATAGTGAAAATAAGAATGCTGGAAATGCTCGAAATGCTGCTTGTAGTGCTTCTTGTCCAGCGTAAGGTACTTCGGCGTACGCTCGCTGCTCTAACTGTTCTATATACCCCATAGTTTCTCCTTGTTATGTACTACATCCGTATTTAAACCCTATATATAGTGCTATGCTAGAGACGGAGATTTTACTAAAATATTTTTTACATGAGTTTGCAGGGATTCGATCATTACATTCAACGAGAAATATTTCTTCGCTTGCGTGAGCATGAAGTGGCTAAATATTCAGATTTGCAAATCAAAGGCCTCGAATCTAGCCAGTTTATGTATCATCTAAAGGAACTTATCCGACTTGGTCTGGTAGAAAAAATAGAAAAGGGTCGTTACCAATTAACAAGAAAAGGTATAACAACAAGCCAAGGATTCTCTACGGATACAAAAAACTTTACAGTCTCACCATTAACCTACACACTTTTATTTGTAAAAAATACTGACGGCAAATGGTTACATGTTCAGCGAACCAAGCAGCCATTTATTAATCAATTTGCGTGTATTTCAGGCAAAGTACATATGAATGAAACATTAGCGGAGGCTGCCCAGCGAGAATGGCATGAATCAACAAGTGAGCCAGATATTGCATTAATATACCGAGGAACAGCTTCTGTAAAAATTAGTGAAGTTAGTGGTGTATTGACGCATATTACGGGAATCATTTGGTTTGCAGAAGGCATACATACAGACTGGCAAACTAAAGACTCGCGTCTAGGAAAACTTTCTTGGCAAGCTTGGCAGGCACTTGATTATAAAGAATTTATTCCTGGCTGGAGGGAGATAGTTGAAGCACTCGATTCTAGTAGTCATCCATTTTTACTTGATATGAGTTTCACGCTGTGAAAACAGTGGTGATTCTTGTATAATTACCCCTTATGAAGCGCTATAACCCTAAAGACATCGAGCCCAAATGGCAGAAGATTTGGCAAGAGACTGGAGTCTATACAACTGATCTTGCGAGCGATAAGCCAAAATATGTCGGGATGAGTATGTTTAATTACCCCAGTGGCGCAGGTATCCATGTGGGACATGCCATGAACTACACCATTAGTGATGTAAAGGCACGCTTTAAGCGGCAGCAAGGATTTGAGAGCTATCATCCAGTAGGTTGGGACTCGTTTGGCTTGCCGGCTGAAAACTATGCCATTAAAGCGGGTGTTTCCCCTCAAGAGAGTATGGCGACGATCATTCCAAGTTACCACACGCAGTATCAGGCCATGGGTTGGAGTAATGATTGGGAAAAAGAAATCACCACCAGTCTTCCAGAGTATTACAAATGGACGCAGTGGATCTTTGTCAAAATGCACCAAAACGGACTGGCGTATCAAGATAGTCGGTGGCAATGGTGGTGTAATAGCTGTCAAACCGTTTTGGCGAATGAGCAAATTGTGGATGGTAAATGTTGGCGGCATGACGGCAAAGATGATCCGCAGGTTGAAAAGAAAGAAGTTAAGCAATGGTTCTTCAAGATCACCGAATATGCCGACGAGCTACTCGAAGCAACTGATGATCTTAATTGGACAGAAAGCGTAAAGCTGGCGCAAAAAAACTGGATTGGACGCAGTCAAGGTGCTGAAGTGCAATTTAAGATTAAAGATTCTACAGAATCAGTAACCGTCTTTACGACTCGCCCAGACACGTTGTTTGGCGCAACTTTCTTGGTTTTGGCTCCTGATCATGCCTTGGTAAAATCTTTAACGGTTAAGGAAAAGCAGTCAGAAGTAGCAGACTACATCAAGGCAACTGCTAAGAAAACTGAAGTAGAACGCCAGGCAGCAAAGGACAAAACTGGTGTTTTCATTGGATCGTACGCTATTAACCCCGTTAATAACGAAGAAATTCCTATTTATATTGCCGACTATGTATTGGCAGGTTACGGAACGGGCGCCATTATGGCCGTACCGGCACATGACGAACGCGACTATGCATTTGCCAAAGCTTTCGACTTGCCAATAATCAAAGTTATTAATACGAAAAGTGAAGATTCTTCAACAGAAGGAATAGTAAAAAATTCAGGATTATATAACGGGCTTAAATCTGAAACACTTCGAGAAAAAATCGTAGCCGATCTTGAAAAGAAAGGTCTAGCCAAAGTCCGAGTAAATTACCGCATGCGCGACTGGAGTATAAGCCGCCAACGGTATTGGGGCGCACCAATTCCGGTGGTTAACTGCGAATCATGTGGACCGGTAGTGTTGGGTGAAGATCAACTTCCTGTTGTACTTCCGGAATTAACCGACTTTAAACCAAGTGGAGATGGACGCAGTGCTTTGGCACGGGCAACTGACTGGCTCAAGACGACATGCCCCAAGTGTGACGGTCCTGCCGAACGTGAAACGGATACTATGGACACGTATGTGTGTAGTAGTTGGTACATGCTGCGCTATCTTGATCCGCAAAATCAGCAGCAGATTTTCAAAAGTGATATTGCTAATAAATGGATGCCGATAGATTTTTATAATGGTGGCGACCATGCAACGGCTCATTTGTTGTATGCCCGGTTTATTACTCGATTTTTCCATAAACTTGGGCTACTGGAAAATCCTGAGCCATTCCGACACATGTTGTACAACGGTAAGGTATTAGCTAGTGATGGAAGTTACTTCTCAAAGACGAAAGGCAACGGTCCTGATCCACTGAAGATTATTGATCAAGGTTATGGCGCTGACGCACTTCGTACCTACTTGATGTTTGCAGCGCCACTCGAGCTGGGTGCTCGTTGGGAAGAACAGGGCGTGCCTGGCACGCATCGCTTTTTGTCGCGTATTTGGAATCTTGTGCAAGAATTTCTTGCTCAGGAAGACGTTTCTTTGGAAGATGCTCAGGCTAAGCAGGTGCTTGGTATTGTGCATAAGGCTGCTCGCAAGGTTACAGAGGATATTGAAGAGAACCGCTATAACACAGCCATTTCTGCTTGTATGGAAGCGGTGAATAAATTGTATTTGGCCAAGAATAAGGTACCTTTTGGTCCATCTAAGGTCTGGCAAGAAGCGCTTGAGTATATGTGTATGCTCATTGCACCATTTGCTCCCCATATAGCTGATGAACTGTGGCAACAACTCGGTCATTCTGATTCGATCCATAAAGATCACTGGCCGCAGTGGAATGAACAATATCTACAAGACGATACTATTACTATAGTCGTGCAAGTAAACGGCAAAGTGCGTGCCCAACTACACGTGGACGCCGATAGCACAAAAGATGCAATAATCGCAGCTGCTAAAGCAGACGATCACGTACAGTCGTATCTAGATGGTAAAGACATCAAAAAAGAAATCTTTGTCCCCGGCAAACTCGTAAACTTTGTAGTTTAGCAAAGTTCTTGAATATAGTTTGGCGCTAATCGTTGAGGTATAGCATCTGCAGAAGATTGTGATGGTGGTTGAGCGGGTACTGTACTGTTTGCTAATTCGGGGTCACGTGCCCAGTCAAATAATTCAGGGGAGAATCTTACTAACTGCATACCTTCTTCGGATGCAACTCGTCCTATGAGGCGCACAGACGTAATTTCTCTTGGAGTAGAGATGATATCATAGTCATCGGCAGGCTTTTCAAGCACAAATCGTTCAAAACCTTGATTCATAATGCTACCGTTTGGTCGAAATAATGGCATGTTTAACCCTCGGAGCCAAAAGCTT